>JAFAWI010000209.1 GCA_019241915.1 Alphaproteobacteria bacterium | reverse complement strand
AGACGGATCAGCGTCTGGTTCTTTTCGGTCGCCACCGCCTGATCGGTCGAATGCGGCGCGAGGATCGGCATTTCCTTGCGCATGGTCGGCAGCGGCTCATGGATGGCGCGGTCGGCGTCCTCGCGTGATACCACGCCCTCCTCGACCATTCGCGCAAGCACGCGATCGCGCGCCTGTCGCGCCACATCGGGATGCCGATCGAGCCGCCGGTGCTCTGGCGACTGCGGCAGCGCGACGAGCAGCGCGGCCTCGGCAAGTGTCAGTCGCCTCGGCTCCTTGCCGAAGTACGCAATCGAGGCGGCGCGCACGCCTTCGAGATTGCCGCCAAACGGCGCCAGCGTCAGGTAAATCCCGAGGATCGCGTCCTTGTCGAGCCGCCGCTCCAGCGCCAGCGCCTCGCCGCTTTCGGCCAGCTTTGCCGCCAGCGTGCGCGGCCGCCGTTCGAGCAACCGCACCGCCTGCATCGTCAAGGTGGAGGCGCCCGACACGACGCGGCCGTGCGTCGCCCATTGCGCCGCCGCTCGCGCCACCGCCAGCGGATCGACCCCGGCATGCGACTCAAAGCGCCGGTCCTCGGTCGCGATCAGCATCCGCCGGTACAGCGGATCGACATCCGTGGCCGCGGTCGCCATCCGCCACTTGCCGTCGGCGCTCAGGAACCCGCGCAGGATCGACCCGTCCCGCGCCAGCACCAGCGCCGACAGTCGCGTATTCCGTTCGAGGTTCGGCGGCTGGAGCAGGAAATAGCCAGCGGCGGCAACCCCAAGAAAAAGGGCACCGACCGCACACCAGAACCGCCGGTGCGTCCTTCGAGGCCTCGCTGCGCGAGGCGCCTCAGGATGAGGAACGCTGACGACTGGCATCAGATATCCTGGCTCGAGACCTCGCGGCGCGAGGCGCCTCAGGAGGGAGGTTGGCGGTTGGCATCAGCCAGCCTCATCCTGAGGTGCTTTGCGAAGCAAAGCCTCGAAGGACGCACCGCATCGCCTCAGCACCACGCTACCGCTGCTGCACCACCAGTTTGCCGATCGCGGTGCGGCCGTAGGTCTCCGGGTCGTACATGTCCTCGATCTCGACCGCCGGGTATTTGTATTCGCCCGGCGTCACCGCGCGCACGACATAGGCCAGCGCAAAGTCCGAGGTGCCGCCCGGCAGGTCGAGCGCCGCTACATAGCGGTCATCGCGCGCCTCGGTGTAATCGGGGCTGGCGATGTCGTCCTTGATCCAGCCATAGGCGCCGGCCGCATCGCCGGTCGGCGCCGTCGCATTCTGGATTTCAAACCCGGCCGGCAGCAGGTCCACGATCAGCGCCCGCACCGGCTGCGCCGCATTCTTGCGCGTCCCCTTGAGCACGACGACGTAGAGGTCCGTCTGGCGCGCCTTGGTCAGGTCGGCGACGCTGCCGTCGGGTTTGTAGACCGCCCGGCTGACCGCATAGCCGTTGCTCTCGGCCGGCAGATCGGCCTTGGCCACGCCGGTGATCGAGACGCTGCGCCACAGCGGTGCGGTGCCGCGGTTGGCGACCGTCAACGCCGCCGCGTTGGCGCCGAGCGCGCGCCGGAAATATTGCGGCTTGCTGCGCGTCTCCGGCGGACCGCCGTCGACCGCAACCGTCATGCTGTTGCCGGTCAGCTTGGTCGCCGCCTCGGCCGCCATCAGGAGCCAGGCCTGCTCCTGTGTGCTGGTGCGGTCGGCCTTGCTGAACAGTTCGGCGATGCGGTCGATGATCGCGGTCAGCCGCGTCTGGCTCGCCGGGTCCGATGCGGCAACCGCGAGCGCGGCGGCGCTGTCGCGCAGATCGCTGCCGTAATCGACGTAGCGCAGCGCTGCCTCGCGCTTGGGCGGCGGTTCGAGCGCGGCGGTGTACGCGGCGGCGGCCCGCGTCGCGTCGCCGTAGGCGGCGAGCGCCGCGGCGACCTGCGCCTTGGCAAGCTGGGTCGGCAGCCGCGCCATCTGCGTGTCGTTGAAATAGCGCAACGTCCCGAGGTCGTCGGCCTTGGCCCGCGCCAGCACGTAATGCGCATAGGCCAGCGCGGTCAGGTCGTTGTCGTCCTTGTGCTCCTGCTTGACATAGTTGCGCAGCCAGCCGACGGCGCCCTTGAGCGCGAAATCGGGCACCGTGTTCCCGTGCTCCTCAGCCCGCAGCAGAAAATCGGCGGCGTAGGCGTCGAGCCACGGCACGGTGCGGTCGCTGTCGCTCCACACCCCAAAGCTGCCGTCCGAGCGCTGCAGTTCGGCGATGTGGTCGATGGCGCCGGCGAGCGTCTTTGCCGTGCTGAAGCCGGGGTCGGTCTGCCACAGCGAGGCCACCTCGTCGACATAGAGCAGCGGCAGCGCCCGGCTCGTCGTCTGTTCGAGGCAGCCATAGGCATAGCGATCGAGCGCCCGCAGCAGTCCCGGCACGTCCCATTCCGGGCGCGGGCTGACGGTGAGCCGCGCCTCGGCCGTGCCCGGCAGGAACTCGTCGGCACCCGCATCGTCGAGCGTCACGCTCTGCCCCGGCTGCATCTGCCCGACAAAGCGACGCAGCTGATACGGCTGGGCCGGCCGCACCCCGACCGTAAAGTCGCGCGCAATATGCAGATCGCCGGGCCCGGCAAGGTCGAGATGGATCGCGACGTTGCCCGCGGTCGCCGCCGCGAGCACAAAGCCGTCGGCAAAGTTGGCGCCGGCGGGCAGCGGGATTTTGCGGTCGACCGACGCGGCGAAACTTCCCGCGCCGGTCGCGCTCAGCTTCAAGGCGTAGTCGCCCGCCGGCCCTTCGAGGTTGTTGATCGTGACGCCGAGGCGCGCGGTGTCGCCGGGCGCCAGGAAACGCGGCAGCGACACCGTCGTCACGACCGGGTCGCGCACGATCGTCTGGCCGGCCGCCGACCCGACCTTGTGCGCCGCATAGGCGACCGCCATCAGCCGCAGCTGCCCCTGGAAGTCGGGCACATCGAGCTTGACGGTCGCAGCACCGTTGGCGTCGAGCTTGACGATGCCCGAGAAAAGCGCGACCACCCGCGTGCTTTTGTCGGGCAGCCCCGCGACTGCCCGCTTGGCGAACTGGTCGCCGCCGCTGCGCAGCGCGCCGACCGCATTGGCGCGCGGGTCGATCAGCCGGCCGTACAGGTCGCGCAGTTCGACCCCGAGCTTGCGCTTGCCGTAGAAGTATTCGGCCGGCGCCGGTGTCGGGAACTCGGTCAGCTTGAGCACCGCCTCGTCGACCCCGGCGAGTGTCACATAAGCCTCCTCGCCCGGCGCCAGCCCCGCGACCTTGATCGGCACCTCGGCTGGGCCGCGCGGCCGCACCACATCAGCCGCAGAGAGGCTCACGCCGAGCGTGCGCGGCGCCGCGTCGAGCGCGATCCAGGCGACACCGACCGCCCGCCCCGGCCCGCGCGCCGATAGGCCCTTGCCGCCGGTATCCGCGGGCGGCGGCCGGTACGCCGTCACCAGCGCATAGGCGCCGCTGCCCCAACCGGCGTCGACCGGGATTTCCAGCGTCGTGCCACCTGCGGGCAGATCGAACGAGCGCAGCGACTGCACCTTGTCGGAGGCCACCGCCAATTCGGCTTCGCCGGCAAACGGCGCCTTGACGAAAACCTTTGCGGTCTCGCCGCCTTGGTAGCCGGTCTTGTCGATTGTCACGGTCAGCTTGTCGGGCACATCGGGCAGCTCGGCCTCGATCTCCCAGCCGACATGAAAGCGCGCGCTCGTCTGCGCGCCGGTCGCCGGATCGGCAACCTCCCACCGGTAGCGGCCCTCGGGCAGCGTCTTCGACAACGTCGCCGAACCGCCGGCGGCGACATCGACCGCGCCGCTGTCGATCGGCGCATCGCGCACCTGCACCCGGTGCCGCCACATGCCGTTTTCCGAATACCAGTCGTAGCGCCACTGCTCGCGCACCAGCTCCCAGCGCAGGCTTTTCGCCGCGATGCGCTTGCCGGCCTCGTCGAGCGCGATGACCTCGACCTCCGCCGGCTGGCCTTGCGCCACCGCATCGTCGGCCGATGTGGTGCGCAGCCCGATCGTCAGCGGCCGCGTGCGGATCGGCCGCGTCACGGTCGCGACGATCGGCCGGCCGCTCGGTTCGAACACGTTGACCTCCACCGTCGCGGCGAGCGGCCGCGTCAGGTCGGGCAGATCGGTCAGGTTGAGCTGCACGCTCGACTTGCCGTCGGCGTCGGTCGCCGGCGCGTCGAGGTCCTTGCGTTCGCCATTGTACTTCTCGCCGACAAGGCCGAAGCGGAAACCGGGCTCGCTCGAAAACGGGTGGTCGTCGAACGCGATCTGCGCATTGGCCTGCACCGCCAGCTCGGCGCCGGGCGCGCCGTAGTAGTATTTGCCGGCGATCCCGATCTCGTACGGCTCGTTCGGATGGAGCGGCTTGTCCGCGGCCGACAATTCGACCTTGAGCGTCGGCGGGACGAAATCCTCGACCCGGAACTCCGCCGTGCCGATCGCCGCCGCCTTCGGATCGACCTTCAGCTCGACCTGCCAGGTGCCCATCCGCGCGTCGCGCGGCAGATCGTATTTCTGGTAGTGCCCGCCGAGGCTGCCGGGATCGAGCCGCCGCGTATCGACCGCGACCCCGTCCGGCCGCAACAGGCGCAGGGTCAGCGGCACATCGGCCAGCGCCTCGGCCTTGTCGTCGCGCACCAGCGCGGTCAGGTGGACGCTTTCGCCCGGCCGATAGATGCCGCGGTCGGTATAGAGGAACGCGTCGACCGGTCCCGGTGGCGCGCGGCCGCCGACCCCACGGTCGCTGAGGTCGAACGCGGCGCGGCCGACTTCAAGAAAATTGAAATCGCCGTTCTCGCCGTAGGCCATGATGGCATAGGGCTCGTCGCCGCCCTTGCCGTGCAGCAACCCGGCGTCAAACCGCGCCAACCCGTCGCTGCCGGTGGTCGCGCTGCCGAGCTCGGTGTTGTTGTGCGCATAGAGCCGCAGTGTCACGCCTGTCAGCGGCCGCGCGCTCGCCAGCGAACGCACCGCCACCGCCATCCCGTCGCCGCCGCTGTACGTGGTCAACCCGAGATCGGAGACGAGGATCCAATTGGTCGCCGGCTGCCGGTCCTCGTCCTCGCGCACGTCGGCACGCTCGACCACCGCGAGATAGACCCCCCGCCCTTTCTCCTTCAGCACATCCTTGAGCGGGATCGCGGTCGAAACCGCGCGGTTGCGCTCGCCGGAAATCGTCATCTCGCCCTGCCAGACCAGGCTGCCCGAACTGTTGGCAAGGGTCGTCACGTCGTCGCTGTCGAAGCCCATCGTCAGCTTGTCCGCGTCGAGGCTCGGCACCAGGTTGCGCTCGTTGATCTTGATGATGCGCAGCTTGACCTTGTCGAGGTTGATCGTCGTTACCGGCAGCCCGGCGCTGCCGACGCGCGGCAGCACGTAGCCCTTGCCGGCAAAGCTGACCGAGGGCTTGCGGTCGGGCACAACGACGTTGGTCTTGAAATCGCTGCGCGTCTTCTCGCCCGTGGCC
>JAFAWI010000186.1 GCA_019241915.1 Alphaproteobacteria bacterium | reverse complement strand
GGGCCGCCGGCCCGCGCATCAAGTGTCGGCGAACACCGGCATCAACTCGCGTGCGAACCGACGCAGCGTCTCGCGCGACAGGCCGCCGATATTGAGCAGCACGTAGCGAATGCCGGCGCGCTGCAGCGCGCCGAGCTTGTCGGCGATATCGTCCGGGGTGCCGTAGAGCATGCTGCTTTCGGTGTCGGTGCCGTCATAGCGCAGGATGTGCGAGCCGCCCCGCCGATCCGGGTCGCGCGACACCGCCAAGGTGCGTTCCTGGCCGGCGCGGTAGCGGCGCAGCGCCTCCTCCTTTTCGCCGCGGCTCGCGGCGACGAAGAGGTCGCGCGCAACGGCGACATGCAGCGGGTCGAACCTCCGCCCCCGCTGCTCAACTTCGGCCGCGAACAGCGCGATCCGCGCGGCATGCGCCTCGGCTGAGCCGTACTGGTCGAGCAGCAGGTTGCCGCCCCGCTCCGCCACGCGCCGGAGCGAGGCTTCGCCGGCCGCGCCCATCCACAACGGCGGATGCGGTTGTTGGCACGGCGCCGGCTCGACGACGATATCGTCGAACGACCAGAAGCGGCCGCGATAGGAGAAGCGCTCGGCCGCGGTCCAGGCTTTCACCAGGATCGTCAGCGCTTCGGCAAAGCGCGCGTCGGCTTCGTCGAGCGGGATGCCGAACCCCTTGAATTCGGTATAGCGGTAGCCTTTGCCAATGCCGAGATCGAGCCGTCCCTGCGACAGCACGTCGAGGGTGGCCGCCTGCTCGGCCAGCAGCACCGGGTTGTGCCACGGCAGCACCATCACCGCCGAGCCGACGCGCAGCGTCGTCGTCCGCGCCGCCGCCCAGTTCAGCAACTGAAGTGTCGCCGACACCTGCGACCAGCCGGTGAAATGGTGCTCCACCAGGAAGCTGCTGTAGTAGCCGAGCGCCTCGGCTTCGACGGCATAATCGATGTAGCGACGAAATCCCCTGCCGGAATCGGCCCCAGCCTCGGCGCTGCCGAACAAGCCAAACCGCATCTCTCTCGCCTCTCTTGTGCTGCCCTCCCATTTGTCGGCGCGAGCCGACGAGCGGAAGCCATGGAAGCGAAAGGGAGTATTTCAATATTTTGACCAGTGAATCCTCTATCGTCGAAAATGAGTAATTACCGAAAGGGTGACGGCATGGATCGGAACGACGTCCTGGCGCTTTTCGTCAAGGCGGTCGACGGCGGCAGCCTGTCGGCGGCGGCGCGCGCATCGGGCCTGTCGCTGCCGTCGGTCAGCCGTCACATCACCGCGCTCGAGGAGCGCATCGGCACGCGCCTGATGATCAGAACCACGCGGTCGCTGGCGCTGACCGAAGCGGGCCGGGTCTACCATCTGCATGCCAAGCGGATGCTGGCCGATCTCGACGAAGTCGAAGCGGGCCTCCTTGCCGATGCCGGCGCTCCGGCCGGCACCGTCAACGTCTGGGCGCCGACGTTGTTCGGGCGTGTCTTTGTGCTGCCGCTGCTGGCACGCTTCCTCGCCGACAATCCGCGTGTCTCGGTCGACGTGACGCTGCTCGACCGCGATTTCAATCTGGTCGAGGAGGGGATCGATCTCGCGATCCGGGTCGGCCCGTTGCGCGACTCCAATCTGATCGTCCGGCGGGTCGGCAGTCTTCTCTGGGTCGTGACTGCCGCCCCCGGCTATCTCGAACGGCGTGGCGCGCCGGCCGCACCCGACGACCTCAAGGACCACGACTGCCTTCTATTCACCCAGCCCGGCTACGAGTGGCGCTTCCGCAAGGACGGCCGCACCGTCCGCCCGGCGGTGCGGGCACGGATGCGGGCCAACGCCCTCGATGCGGTCGTTGCCGCCGCGGTCGCCGGCGCCGGCCTCGCCTTTGCCCCGGCCTGGCAGGTGCGCGACCACATCGCCGACGGCCGGCTCAAGATCGTGCTGCGCGACTACGAAGTCCCGCCGTTGCCGATCAATCTGCTGCTCAGCCACACCCGGCTGTTGTCGACCAAGGTGAGGCGGCTGCTGGAGTTTCTGGCGCGCGAACTCGGCGCCCGCGATTTCTCCTCGTTGCCGGCCGCGGAGGGCGGCTGAGCCGCCGCCCCGCCGGTCCGGTTGTCCGGAGCGGCTGGCGTCAGGTCAAATAGTCGAGTTTGAAGCCGTCGCCCCAGCGCTTGATGTGGCCGACCGAGGGTGACGGGAAGTGCATCGTGCAGCACAGCGTGTCGGTGTCGCAGTAGCGTTCGAAAAAGCGGCGCCGGGTGGCGCAGCCTTGCGGCCGGTCGGTGTCGACGCGCATGACGAGGTCGGGGTAGCGCGCCTGCAGCGGCGAATGGATCAGATCGCCCGTGAAGACGGCCTGGTCCTTGCCCTTGCCGGCGCAGACCGCGAAATGGTCGGGGGTGTGGCCGGGGGTCGGCAGCAACCGGATGTGGTCGTTCAATTCGTGGTCGCTCGTCACCAGCTCGGCCTTGTTGGCTTCGACGACCGGCAGCACGCTCTCCTTGATCGGGTCGGCGGCAAAGCCAGCAGGCACGTTGGGGCCGGTCCAGAACTCGTATTCCTTTTTCGAGAACAGATAGCGGGCGTTCGGAAAAGTCGGGACCCAGCGGCCGTTT
>JAFAWI010000699.1 GCA_019241915.1 Alphaproteobacteria bacterium | reverse complement strand
GACCGTCGTGAGCATGATTGTCCCCGTCCCCGCCAACGTGCCGCCTGTATAGCCCATCCGCGAGCCGAGACAAGTCTCGGGTTAGGCCCGATTGTCGCTCGGATTGAGCATCGCGGCGGGCGGCGCGGCGGCGCCGTCGACCAGCACGCGCTCGCCGGCGATGCGCAGCCGGCGCTCGGCGAAGAGCCGCACCGCCAGCGGGTAGAGCCGGTGTTCGGCGGCGAGGATGCGCGCCGCCAGCCTCTCCTCGTCGTCGTCGTCCGCGACCGGCACCGCGGCCTGCGCGACGATCGGCCCGCTGTCGACGACGGCGCGGACGAAATGGACGGTGCAGCCGGAAAACTTGACCCCGGCGGCGAGCGCCTGACGCTGCGGGTGGAGACCTGGGAAGGCCGGCAGCAGCGACGGGTGGATGTTGACCATCCGGTCGCGCCAGGCCTCGACAAAGCCGAGGTCGAGAATGCGCATAAAGCCGGCGAGCGCGACCAGCTCGACCCCGGCCGCGCGCAAGACGCGGTCGGCGGCCTCGGCAAAGGCGGCGCGCCGCGTCTCCTCGATGGCGTGGTGCGGTATGCCGGCCGCGGCGGCGCGGCCGAGGCCCGGCGCATCGGCGCGGTTGCTGACGACGACGGCGATCTCGGCCGGGTAGCCCGGGTCGCGCGCCGCGTCGATCAGCGCCTGCAGGTTCGAGCCGCGGCCCGAGATCAGCACGCCGACCCTCAGCCGCGCCATGGTGACCCGCTGCTGCCGGCTGGGGTGTCGATGGCGTCCTCGCCGAATCTGCGGTATGACCGCCGATGCGGTCGGGGAGCCGCGAGGATACGAGAACAGGGGCGAATTGCCCAAGCGACATCGGCTTTGGAGAGTGGCGGCCGGGCGGCCGGCGCGGGGCTGCCGCGGACGGCGCATCCCGCTCGCGCTCGTGCTTGGGATGGCGCTGGCGGCGCCGCTGCGCGACGCCGGCGCACAGGACAACCCCTATACCGCGACCGTCAGCGTCGATGCGACCGCCGAGACCGTCGCCAAAGCGCGCGACGCGGCGCGCACCGACGGGGCGCGCAAGGCGCTCGCCGCGATCGCCGAGCGGCTGAGCGGCGGCAAGGCCAAGCCGCTCAAGCTCGGCGACAACCAGATACTCGATCTGGTGGCGAGCTTTGAGGTCGGCAACGAGAAGATGACGGCGGTGCGCTATACCGCCGACTACACCTACCATTTCCGCGCCGAGCCGACGGCGCGCGCGTTGCAGGCCGCCGGGATCAATCCAAGCGACGCCGGCGGCAATGCCGGGGCCGGGGCCGGGACCGGAGGCAGCGCCGCGGCGCCGGGCGGCAAGCCGGTCGTCGTGCTGCCGGTCTATCAGAGCGGCGGGCGCCCGGTGCTGTGGGAAGACCCCAACCCGTGGCGCCAGGCGTGGACGCAACGACCGGGCGACACCGCCGTCAGCCTGATGGTGCCGCTCGGCGACACCGGCGATGTGACGGCGATCGACGCGGAGAAGGCTCGCGCGGGCGACGCGCGGGCGCTGGCGGCAATCGCCAAGGCCGAGGGCAGCGACGATGTGCTGGTGCTGCTCGCGGTGCAGCGCAGCGGCGGCCTCGACGTCACCGCGCGGCGCTACCGCGGCGGCCAATTGACCGACGCGCATGCCGATTCGGTTGCCGCCAAACCCGGCGAGAACGAGGAGGATTTTTACAACCGGGCGGTCGGCGTCATCGCCGGCGACTTCGACAGCAACTGGAAAAACGCCAAGGACGGGCTTGCCGGCCAGCAAGGCAGCCTGGTCGTCGCCGCGCCGATCAACGGCCTCGACGACTGGCTCAAGCTGCGCGACCTCCTTGCTGCGCTGCCGAATGTCCGCAAGATCGACGTCCGCTCGCTGTCGCGCCAGGAAGCCAGCGTCGAAATCCAGTATCTCGGCACCCTCGACCAGCTGAAGGCGAGCCTTGCCTCCAGCAAGCTCGACCTGCAAGGCGGCGATCCGATATGGCGGCTGGCCCGGACGCCCTGAGCATGACGCGGCTCGGACTGAACGTTCCGAACCTGATCACGCTGAGCCGGCTGATGTCGGTGCCGCTGATGATCTGGCTGATCGTCGGTTCCGAGTTCGCCGTGGCGTTCTGGGTGTTTATCGCGGCCGGCATCAGCGACGCGCTCGACGGGTTTATCGCCAAGCGCTTCGACTGCCGCACCCGGCTCGGCGCGCTGCTCGATCCGGCGGCGGACAAGGCGCTGATATCCAGCGTCTATGTCGCGCTCGGCATTGCCGAGATGCTGCCGAATTGGCTGGTGATCCTCGTCGTGTTCCGCGACGTCACCATTATCGGCGGCTTTATCCTGTTTCAAACCATCGCGGTCCCGCGCAATTTCGATCCGCTCTATATCAGCAAGATCAACACGGCGATGCAGATCGCGCTGGTCGGCTATGTGCTCGGGCGGTCGGGTCTCGGGCTGCCGGACGGCGGTCCGACCGGGGTCTTGGTGATCGCAACGGCGGCGACGACGGTGCTGTCCGGGTTTTCCTATCTGATCCGCTGGGCGCGCATCCTGGCGGGCGCGGAGCCGGCGACGTGAGCGGGCGCGCCTGGCGCGGGCTGTTCTGGCTGATCGTCATCGTGCTGGTGCTGATCGCGCTGGCGCTGCTGCAGAGCATCCTGCTGCCCTTTATCGCGGGCATCATCATCGCCTTTATCCTGGCGCCGGCGGTGGCGCGGCTCGAACGCTTCGGGATTCGCCGCAGCCTGGCTAGTTTTGCGGTCCTCGTCCTCTTTCTGGTCGGCATCGCGCTGGTCTTTGTGCTGCTGGTGCCGCTGATCCAGAACCAGATCGTGACACTGATCGGCAAGCTGCCGGCACTGATCGCGTTCGCGCAAAAGCAATTCGGGCAGGCGATCGAACTGCTGCAGCAGCGGCTGCCGGCGGATCAGGTCGACAAGCTGCGCGATATGGTCGGCGCCAAGATCGGCGAGGCGCTGACCTGGATCGCCTCGCTGTTCCAGGGGGTGATCACCAGCAGTTTCGCCATCCTCAACATCGTCTCGCTGGTGATCGTGACGCCGATCGTCACGTT
>JAFAWI010000547.1 GCA_019241915.1 Alphaproteobacteria bacterium | reverse complement strand
TCAACTGGAAGCCCGGAGAGGACGTGATTGTCGCGCCGGCGCTGGCGAGCGACGAAGCGCGGCAGAAATACCCGTCGGGGTTTCGCGAGGTGAAGCCGTATCTGCGCTACGTGCACCAGCCGCGGTAGCGGCGGCGCCGGCGTTCGGCACCCGCGTTCGTCCGGGTTCCCCCGCTCAGGCTCGAGGCTGGCGCCGTCATCTCGGCATCTGGTAGGAGGGCGTGGTCGGCATCGCGGGCAGCGGGCTTGGTCCGCGCCGGCCGGGCTGGTTGACCCCGCCGGGCAGCGCTCCCGATGTCCCCGGCCCTGGCAGCGGCCCGCCGCCCAGCGGCGGCAGTGCCGCGAGGTGGGGCGTGTCGCTCGGCGGGATGCCCGCGGTCTTGGCGATCGCCTCGATCTGCTTGTCGCTGAGCTTGATGCCGTAGAACTTCTCGTAGAAATCGGCCATCAGCTGGCGCAGATCGTCTTGCGAACCGCTCGGGTAGAGCAGCTGCGAGAGCCAGTAGAGCACAATCAGCCGGTTGACCCCCGGCGGATCGTCGATCCAGCCAAACGGCTCGAACGGTTCGAGAAACACCTTCTTGTTGCGCACCGCTGCCAGCGTCAGCCATGCCGGATTGCGCTGAACCGCGACGAAGAAAGCCGGGTCCTGGACCAGGATCACCTCGGGGTTCCACACCCGCAATTGCTGCAGCGTGACCACGGCCCGCTCGGCCGGGCCGAGCGCTGCGGCGACGTTGATCGCGCCGGCCGCATCGATCGCCGCGGCGGCGCCCGATCCCGGCAGCGCCGTTTCGAGGCCGCTCGGCCTGCGCGCGTAATAGACCCGCGGCCGCTGCGTCGCCGGCTGGATCAGGAGCCGCCCGCGGAGCGCGTTGATCGCGTGCTCGGCCGAGCCGGCGAGGTCCTCGCCGCGGTCGCCCGCGCCCAGCAATTGACCGGCCGTCCGCAGCATCGCCGGGGTACGGTCGAAACCGTTGTCCAGCAGGATGTATGGTACGCCCGTGGCCTGGGTGATCTGGTCGGCGAACGCGGCGCGTTCGGGCGTCACGATACCGCAATCGACAATGACGTCTGGGCGCGGGCGGGTAATGCTGACCGCGGTCGGCATCGGGCCGGTCAGTTGGCCGATCACCGGCAACCGCGCGTAACGCCCGGGCAGCAGCGGGCGCGTCACCGGGCGCGTCCAGCCGATCAGCTTGTCCGGCGCCACGACATAGATCAGCACCTCGGCCGCGGCGCTTGCCGGCATCGCCCGGACAATGCGCTCGGGCAGCACAACGATGCGGCCTGCCGAATCGGTGAATTCGCGCGCCGCGGCCGCGGACAGCAGGGCGGGCACGGCAAGACAAACGGCGGCGAGAAATCCCATCAATCGACGCGAGATCATGCTGGCTTAGCTCCAACCGCCGGTTTCGCGACTATAACCGGCAAGCTTCGGCTGGCAAGCGCGCCCCCCGCAAGTCATCCTTCGGTTGCGCCGGCATGCGGACCGAGGCATGGCTGAACCTCGACCGTCAGATGGCTCAGCCCGATGACCCCGGCAAGCCGTGCCTTGTAGGCTTGCGGCGGCTCGGGCCGGTCGGCCACCAGCGAGACCAGTGCCGCATGATGGCCCGGCCCAATGCGCCAGATATGCAGATCGCAAATGCGGTCCCCGCCTTGTTCGAGCCGGCGGCGAATCTGTTGCGCTAGCCCTTCCGACCGCATGTCGAGCAGCACCGCGCCAGCCCGACGCAACAGGCCGTAAGACCAGTTGGTGATCACCAACGCACCGACGATGCCCATCACCGGGTCCATCCAATGCCAGCCCAGCCACACGCCCGCGCAGAGACCGATAAGCGCGAGGACCGACACTGCGGCATCGGCCAGCACATGGATGTAGGCGGCGCGCAAATTGAGGTCGGCCACGTCATCGCGGTGGCCGTTGCCGCGACCGCGGTGGCCGTGATGCTGCGATCCGGGATCGTACGAGCCGTGATGAGTATGACCTGTATGCGCGTGCTCGCCGCCGTGCTCGTCGTGGAGCAGCCAGGCACATAGCAGATTGGTCCCAAGCCCCGCGGCAGCGAGCGGAATTGCCTCCCCGAAATGGATGGCTACCGGCTGCATGAGCCGCGTCAAGCTTTCCCAGCCGATCACCGCTGCGATAACTGCGAGCACGATGGCGCTGGCGAAGGCGGCGAGTTCGCCGAGCTTGCCGGTGCCGAAGGCAAAGCGTTCGTCGCGTGCATGGCGCCGCGCATAGGCGTAGGCGCAGGCGGCGATCACCAGCGCGCCGGCATGAGTCGACATGTGCAGTCCGTCGGCCATCACGGCCATCGAGCCGGTCAGCCAGCCGCCCCCGACCTCGGCCGCCATCATCACGCCGCAGACTGAGACCACCACCCAGCTGCGCCGTTCGTGGCGTGCGTGGTCGGCGCCGAGAAACACGTGCTCGTGGCGCCACGGATCGATTGAATGCGTATGCATCGTCCACCTCCGCCGGGGTCGGCCGCCGCCGTCCTGCAGCGTAAAATCTATCACAGACCGGCTACGCCGCGCCGTGCTAGGATCGGCCTCGGCGACAGCCTTTCCGTCAGCGATGGATTTTTCGGGCGCAACGATCCTCTGCCTCGGCGACATCATGCTCGACCGGTTCGCCTATTGTGCGATCGAGCGGATTTCGCCGGAAGCTCCGGTCCCGGTTCTGCTGCTGCAACGCACCGAGACCATGCTGGGCGGCGCCGGCAACGTCGCGCGCAACATCGCCGCGCTCGGCGGCAACGCGGTGCTGCTCGGCTTGCTGGGCGTCGATGCGGCGGGCGACGAGGCACGCGCGAAACTGTGCGGCGCGGCTCGGATCGTCGATGCTCATGTCGCCAGCGCCGCGCGGCCGACCGTGTGCAAGACCCGTTACATCGCAGGGCACCAGCAGATCATGCGGGTGGACGAGGAGCAGGTGCGGCCGCTTGACTGCGACGACGAAGCGCGCCTGATCGCGGCGCTCGACCAACGGCTTCCGCAGGCCGATGCGATCGTTCTGTCCGATTACGGCAAGGGGGTGCTGAGCCCCGCGATACGCAAGCAGGCGATCGATGCGGCGCGGCGCCGCCGGACACCGCTCTTCGTCGATCCCAAAAGCGCCGATTTTCGCGACTACCGCGGCGCCGCCTGCATCACGCCGAACCAGGCGGAGCTCGCACTCGCGGCGAAGATGGCGACGCAGACCGACGATGAGGTGGTCACCGCGGCGATGCGGGTCATGCGCGAGGCCAAGGCCGATGCCATCCTCGCCACCCGCTCGGACAAGGGGATGGTTTTGGTCGAGGCGTCGGGCGCGGTGCATTTTGAAGCGGCCCGCGAGCAGGAAGTGTTTGATGTTTCGGGTGCGGGGGACACGGTGGTCGCGGTGCTCGCTCTGGCGCACGCCTGCGGCGAGCCACTGCCGGGTGCAATGCGGCTCGCCAACATCGCCGCCGGGATCGTCGTCGGCAAGCTCGGCACTGCGGTCGTCGAACTCGACGAACTGATGCTGGCGCTGGCGCGCGAGCGCAGGGCGCACGACAGCAAGCTGCACAGCGCCGCCGAGGCACAGACCCTGGCGCGGCAATGGCAAAGCCGCGGCCTCAAGGTCGGCTTCACCAACGGCTGCTTTGACATCGTCCATCCGGGGCACGTCGCGATGCTGGCGGCGGCGCGGCGCGAATGCGACCGGCTGATCGTCGCGCTTAACAGCGATGCCAGCACCCGCCGGCTTAAGGGTCCGAGCCGGCCGGTCAATGCGCTCGCCAGCCGCGCCGCGGTGATTGCCGGCCTCGCCTCGGTCGATGCGGTAATCAGCTTTGACGCGGACACGCCGCTCGACCTGATCTGCCGGCTGCGGCCGGATGTGCTGATGAAGGGCGCCGACTATACGGTCGAGACGACCGTCGGCGCCGCCGAGGTGATGTCATGGGGCGGCCGGGTCGCGCTGATCGAGCTGATCGAGGGGCATTCGACCAGCGCGGTCATCGATCGGCTGCAGGCGGCGCCGCCCGCCGCCGCCCCGGCCAAGGCCACCGCCTGACATGCTGGTCGTCACCGGCGGCGGCGGGTTTATCGGCTCGGCCCTGGTCTGGGGGCTCAACGAAGCCGGTCGCGACGATATCGTCATCGTCGACCGGTTCGGTCACGACGCCAAGTGGCGCAACCTCGCCAAACGCGATTTCTGCGAGATCCTCGCGGTCGAGAAACTGCCGGCATGGCTCGACCGTCATGGCGGCGAGGTCGAGACGGTGTTTCATCTCGGCGCCAACGCGTCGACGACCGAAACCGACGCCGACCTCGTCATCGACACCAACCTCAACGCGTCGATTGCGCTGTGGCGCTGGTGCGCGGCTGCCGGCAAGCCGCTGATCTATGCCTCGTCCGCCGCCACTTACGGCGACGGCACGCAGGGGTTCTCCGATGACGGCGGGGTGGCGGCGCTGAAGCGGCTGCGGCCGATGAACCTCTATGCCTGGTCGAAGCACGCCTTCGACCTCTGGGCGCTGCGCGAGGCGGCCAAGGCCCATGCGCCGCCGTTCTGGTTCGGCCTCAAATTTTTCAACGTGTTCGGGCCGAACGAGTACCACAAAACCGACATGCAGAGCCTTGTCGCCAAGAACTACGCGAGGATCGCCGCCGGCGAGACGATCCGGCTGTTCAAGTCGCACCGCGCGGGGGTGGCGGACGGCGACCAGAAGCGCGACTTCGTCTACATCAAGGACGTGGTGCGCGTGGTCTTGTGGCTGTGGTCGCAGGCGGGGACGGTGCCGAGCGCCATCCGCAACCTCGGCACCGGCGCCGCGCGCAGCTTCCGCGAGCTGATGGAGGCAACCGGCGCCGCGTGCGGCGCCCCGGCGCGTATCGAATACGTCGAGACGCCGCCGGCGATCCGCGCGGGCTACCAATACCTGACCGAGGCCGAGATGGGCTGGCTGGCTGCGGCCGGCTACAATCAGCCGTTCCTGCCGCTCGAAGCGGCGGTCGAAGATTTCGTCACCGGTTACCTGGCCACGCCGGATCCTTATCTTTAGCGAGGCGCCGCATGAGCAACGAGCACTGGGTCGGCACCTGGACCGCGGCGCCGGCGCCGGCCGAAGGCGCCGCGTTCGCCAACCACACGATCCGCCTGACGCCGCGCGTCAGCCTCGGCGGCGGTACGGTGCGAATTCGCGTCTCGAACGCCTACGGCATCCGACCGTTGCGCCTCGGCGCGGCGCGTATCGCGCTGCGCGACAGCGGCCCCGCCATCGTCGCCGGCTCCGATCGCCAGCTGCTGTTCGGTGGCGAGCCGAGCGCGACGATCGCCGCCGGCGCGGTGCTGGTGAGCGACCCCGTCGCGCTCGACGTGAAGCCGCTCGCCGACCTCGCGGTCAGCCTCTACTTCCCGGACGACCTGCCGGCCAGCTTCGGCATTACCGGCCGTTACGCGCGGCAAACCAACTACATCTCGCCGGTCGGCGACTTCGCCGCGGCGGCGGTGATGCCGGTCGGCAAGCTGACCGACGACTGGTATTTCCTCTGCGGCGTCGACGTCGTCGCGCCCGAACAAGCCGCCGGCGTCGTCGCGGTTGGCGACTCGCTGACCGATGCCAATATCTCGACGCATGACGGCCACCACAGCTGGCCGTCGCAGCTGGCGCGCCGGCTTGTCGCCCGGGGTGGACGTCCGGTTGCGGTGATGAACCAGGGCCTCGGCGGCAACCGCATCCTGCACGATTTGCGCGGCGACAGCGGGCTCAAGCGGTTCGACCGCGACGTGCTCGCCCAGCCGGGCGTGACGCATGCGGTGATCATGCTCGGCACCAACGACCTGCGGAACCGCAGCGCCAAACCCGAGGAGGAAGTCACCGCACCGCAGATGATCGCGGGCTTGAAGCAGCTCGCGCTGCGCGGCCGGACGCACGGGATCAAGATGATCGGCTGCACCTTGACGCCGTTCTGGAACGAGACCTTTCTGCCCGGCGCCTGGAACGCGCGGCGCGAGACCGTGCGTCAGACGGTCAACGCCTGGATTCGCGACGCCGGCGCGTTCGGCGCGGTGGTCGATTTCGACCGCGCGCTGCGCGATCCCGAAAACGACCTGCGCATGCTGCCGCGCTTCGATTGCGGCGACCACCTGCACCCGAGCGATCTCGGCTACCGCACGATGGGCGACGCCATCGACCTCGCGCTGTTCGATTGACCGTCCGGTCTATAACGCCGCCGTGCGGGTCGGGTGCTTGCGCAGGAAGTCGAAATCGCAGCCGCGGTCGGCCTGCAGCACCGGGTGGCGGTAGAGCCGGGCGTAGCCGCGTTCGGGCACCGGCGGCGACGGCGCCGGCCGGCGCGCCAGCTCGTCTTCGGGCACGAGCAGATCGATGCGGCGCTCGTTGACCGACAGCCGGATGCGGTCGCCGTTCGTGACCTTGGCGAGCGGCCCGCCGGACGCCGCGTCCGGGGTCACATGCAGCACGATCGAGCCGTAGGCGGTGCCGCTCATCCGCGCGTCGGAAATGCGCACCATGTCCTTGACCCCGGCGCGCGCCAGCTTTTGCGGGATCGGCAGATAGCCGGCCTCGGGCATGCCCGACGGCGACAGCGGCCCGGCATTCTGCAGCACCAGGAAATCGTCGGGCGTCACATCGAGCGCCGGATGGTCGATCCGCGCCGACAGGTCTTCGAGCGAGTTGAACACGACGGCGCGGCCTTCCTTCTCAAACAGCTTGGGGTCGGCTGCCGATCGCTTGAAGATCGCGCCCTGCGGCGCCAGCGAGCCGAACAGCGCGACCAGCCCGCCATAGGGGAGCAGCGGATCGCCGAGCGGCTTGACCACCTCGCGGTCGACCGGCCCGGCCGGTCCCGCCAGACGCTCGCCCAGGGTCTCGCCCGCGACCGTCAGGCAATCGAGGTGGAGCAGCGGCTTCAGCTCGCGCAACACCGCGCCGATGCCGCCGGCGGCGAACAGATCCTCCATGTAATGCGGCCCGGTCGGCTTGAGGTCGACCAGCACCGGCGTCTCATCGC
>JAFAWI010000344.1 GCA_019241915.1 Alphaproteobacteria bacterium | reverse complement strand
GAGCTGTTCGCCGCGGTGGCGCCGCGCGTCGTGCCGCTGTTCACCGCCTCGCTCAAGGCGGCCGAAGCAGCGGGCGACCTCGCGCGGCTGCCGGGCAGCGGCGCCAACCGCTTCTGGTTTGCCCATCACGTCGCGGCGATGATGGCGTTCGGCTTTCTGCCGGCGCAGGGCTTCATCCCCTACGACGGCGACATCGAGCGGCTGGTCGAGGAGGCCAGCGATTTCATCCTGCGCGGGATCGGCATGACCGAGGCGGCGATTGCCGCCTCGCGCGCCGCGCCCGCATTGCAATCCGCCGCAGATTGATCGGAAGCGCAGCATGGACGGCGAAATCACCGGGACCACGATCGCGCCTGAACTGAGGCCGGCGGCGCGCGCCTATACGCCGCCGACACCGGCCAAGCGGCGGCGGCGCTTTGTCATCGTCGGGCTGCTGCTCGCGCTCGTGCTCGGCGGGCTGTACGGGTTCAATACCTGGCGCCAGTCGATGATCCACAGCTACCTGACGAGCATGAAACCGCCGCCGGCGCAGATCAGCGCGGTGGCGGCGACCAGCGAGGCGGTGCCGCATTTCGCCAGCGGCATCGGCTCGCTGGCCGCGGTGCGCCAGGTCACGGTGATGCCCGAAGTCGGCGGCCGGATCACCGAGATCGATTTCGAGTCGGGCGCGCACGTCAAGGCCGGCGACAAGCTGGTGCAGATCAACGACGCCCCCGACCTCGGCGACCTCGCCAACTACCAGGCGCAGGCGCGGTGGGCCCAGGTCTCGCTGCAGCGCGCACAGTCTCTCGCGAAGGTGCAGTTCGGGCCGCAGGCGAATGTCGACCAGTGGCAGAGCCAGCTCGACGAGGCCAAGGCGCAGATCGACAAGACACAGGCGATCATCGCGCAGAAAGAGATCCGCGCGCCGTTCGCCGGGCGGCTCGGCGTGCGCCAGATCAATCTCGGCCAGTTTCTCAATCCGGGCGCGGCGATTGTCAGCCTGACCGACCTGTCGACGCTCTACGTCAATTTTACGCTGCCGACCCAGCTCGCGCCGCAGATCGCGGTCGGCCAGAAGGTCGAGCTCACGGCCGATGCATTCCCTGGCCGCAAGTTCGAGGCGAAGATCACGACGATCGAGCCGCAGATCTCGGCGAGCACGCGCACGATCGCGGTGCAGGCGACGATGCCTAACCCGGACGAGGCGCTGCTTCCCGGCATGTTTGTCAATGCCGCGGTCGTGCTGCCCGACCAGGCGCCCGAAGTGGTGCTGCCGGAGACCGCGGTCGATTACACGCTCTACGGCGACAGCGTCTACCTGATCCGCCAGGACGGCACCGACGGCGACGGCAAGCCGATCCTCACCGCGCATCGCACTCCGGTCACCACCGGGTTGCGCTGGAATAACAAGGTCGCGGTGTTGAGCGGCCTGAAACCCGGCGATCAGGTCGTGGCCGCCGGTCAGAACAAGGTGCAGGACAATGCCCGCGTCACGGTCACCGGCAATGCGCCGCCGCAGCCGCCGGCCAACCCGACGCCGCAGTAAGCGGCCGCACCGTGCAGCTTTACCCGGTTGTCATGTTGACCGCTCTGCCGGTGGCGGCAGAGGGAGGGGCCCATCGCACAGCGACGGGAGGGTGAGGGTATGAGGTTCACCGATCTGTTTATCCGCCGGCCCGTGCTCTCGCTCGTCGTCAGCCTGCTGATCCTGCTGATCGGCGCGCGGGCAATGTATGGGCTGCAAATCCGGCAGTACCCAAGGCTGTCGAACACCACGATCACGGTGACGACGACCTATCCCGGCGCCGCGCCCGACCTGATCGCCGGCTTTATCACCACCCCGATCGAAGGGGCGGTGGCAACCGCCGAGGGCATCGACTACCTGACCTCGACCTCGGTACAGAGCACCAGCACGGTTACCGCTTACATCAAGCTCAATTACGACCCGTCGCAGGCGCTGACCGACGTCATGGCCAAGGTACAGCAGGTCAAGTACCTGATGCCGGCGCAGGCGCAGGACCCGATCATTCTCAAGGCGACCGGGCAGACCACGGCCGTCATGTATATCGGTTTCGCCAGCGCGACCCTGCAAAGTGCGGCGATCTCGGATTACCTGACGCGCGTCGTGCAGCCGCTGATGGCGACCGTCGACGGGGTCGCCTCAGCCGACATTCTCGGCGGCCAAACCTTTGCGATGCGGCTGTGGCTCGACCCGGCACGGATGGCGGCGTGCAACATCACTGCCGACGACGTCGCCACTGCGATCCGCGCCAACAACTACCAATCGGCGCCGGGGCAGGCGAAGGGCTTTTTTACCGTCACCAATGTCGACGCCCAGACCGGCCTCACCGACGTCGGCCAGTTCAAGCGCATGGTCGTCAAGTCGAGCGACGGCGCGGTGGTCCGCATGGAAGACATCGCCAATGTCGACCTCGCCGCGCAGAGCTGGACGTCGAGCGTCGCGATGAACGGCCAGCACGCGGTGTTCATCGGCATTCAGGCGACGCCCGACGGCAACCCGCTGGCCCTGGTCAAAGGCGTGCGTGCGCTGCTTCCCGAGATCGAGCGGACGCTGCCGCCATCGGTCAAGATGCAGGTCGCCTACGATTCCACCAAGTTCATCCAGGCGTCGATCGACGAGGTGCAATGGAGCCTCGGCCAGGCGGTGCTGATCGTCGTCGTCGTGATCTTCCTGTTCTTGGGCAGCCTGCGCTCGGTGGTGATCCCGATCGTGACGATCCCGCTGTCGCTGATCGGCGCCGGCATCATCATGTCGGCGCTCGGGTTCAGCCTCAACCTGTTGACCTTGCTCGCGATGGTGTTGGCGATCGGGCTCGTCGTGGACGATGCGATCGTCGTCGTCGAGAACGTCTATCGCCATATCGAGGAGGGCAAAAGCCCGCCCCAGGCGGCGTTGATCGGTGCGCGCGAGATCGCCGGCCCGGTCATTTCGATGACCTTGACCTTGGCGGCGGTTTACACCCCGATCGGTTTTCTCGGCGGCGTCACCGGCACGCTGTTCCGCGAGTTCGCGTTTACGCTCGCGGGGTCGGTGATCATTTCCGGCGTCGTCGCCGTGACCTTGTCGCCGATGATGTGTTCGATGCTGTTGAAACAGGGCGCGGCCGAAGGCGGTTTCGCCCGGATGCTCGACCGCGCCTTCAACGGGCTGGCCAACTGGTACGGCACGCGCCTCGAACACTCGCTCGACTACCGGCCGGTAACCGCGCTGTTCGCCGCCGCGGTCTTTATCGCGCTCGGCTTTATGTACATGAACACCAAGGCCGAGCTCGCGCCCGAGGAAGACCAGGGCGTGCTGTTCGCGCTGACCAAGGCGCCGCAGTATTCCAACCTCGACTACCAGAACGCCTACGGCGACCAGCTCGACAAGGCGATGACCTCGATCCC
>JAFAWI010000154.1 GCA_019241915.1 Alphaproteobacteria bacterium | reverse complement strand
ACGGCTCAAAGCCGGCGAGTTTGGCGCTCGCGGCATACAGCCATTTCTGGTGCCAGAGATAGATGATCGGCCGGTCGTCAAGCGTATACGCAGCGACCTTGGCGTAGTGCGCCAGCCGCTCTTCGGCGTCGGTCGCCGTGCGCGCCGCGTCGAGTTCCGTATCGGCCTCCGGTTTGCAGTAATGACCAGAATTGAGCGCCGGCGGCGCCTTGCAGCTGACGAAATTGTAGAGGTTGCCATCGGGGTCGGTGCGTCCGCTCCAGCCGGTCAGATAAGCCTCGTAGTCGCCCTTGCTGGCAAGATCGAGCGAAGCGGCGAACTCGGTCGCCTGGATCTTGATGTCGAACCCGGCCTCCGCCGCCATCGATTGCACGACCTGCGCCGCGCGCTGGGTCTCCGGGTTGGTCGGCGCCATCATCGTGAACGAGACCTTCGCCGCCCCGGCTTGCGCAAGCAGCGCCTTGGCCTTGGCGGTATCGCGCGCCGGCACCGGCTTGTCCTTGACGTACCAGGGGCTCGACGGCGCCTCCCATTGGTTGCCGGCGACAAACTCGCCATCGAACACGACCTGGTTCAGCGCATCGCGATCGATCGCCAGTTCGAGCGCCTGGCGCACCCGCTTGTCCTGGCCGAGCGGGTTCTTGGCGCGTTCGCCGTTGCCGGTGTTGATGGTGATCCCATTATAGGCAAGGCTGGTGGTCGCCGTCAGTTTGAGCCGCGAATCCTTGGCCACCGTGTCGATGTCGGTCGCGGCCACGCGCTCGATCAGGTCGAGCTGGCCGGACTGCGCATTCGACAGCCGCACCGTCGAATCCACGATCGGCAGGAAGACGATCCGGTCGAAATGGATCGCGTCCTTGTTCCAATAATCGGCAAAGCGGTCGAGCACGATGCGGTCCTGGGCGACCCGCTCGACGAACTTGAACGGGCCGGCGCAGACCGGATGCTCGCCAAACTTGTCGCCCGCCGCCTGCGCCGCCTTTGGCGAGACGATCATGCCGGCGCGGTCGGACAATTGCGCGAGCAACGGCGCGAATGGCTTGTCGAGCAGAAGCTTGACGGTATGGTCGTCGATCGCCTCGACCGATCTCACCGCGCTGATTTCGGCCTTGCGGTTGGAGCCGGCCATGGTCAGGTGTCGCTCTAGGCTGAATTTCACCGCAGCCGCATCGAGCGGCTCGCCGTCGTGGAACCTGACCCCCTGGCGCAGCTTCATCACCAGCGCCTTGTTGCCGTCGGTCCAGAACCATTCGGTCGCCAGTTGCGGCACAATGTCGAGCTTGGGGCTGATATCCACGAGTTTGTCGCACAATGAGGCGAAAACGATGCGGCCCACATAGGTGCGCGCCAGAGTCGGGTCGAGAATGTCGGGGTCTTCGGCAAGCCCAATACGCAGCGTCGTCTGTGCCGTGGCCTGGGTCGAGAACAGGCCGCACGCCAGCAATGCCGCCGCGGCCAGGAATCGCGTCATCGTCATCTGCTCCCCGTCGATCACCGTTTCTTATGCACGCCCAGCGCCAAGCGGACGCAAGTGCGGCCGCGGCTCAGCGTCCGGCGGCGTAGCTTTGCATGCCGCGCGGGTTGGCGCCGGCCTTGAGGATGCGTCCTTCGGACGTTTCCTCGCGGACACAGGCGGCGAGCCGTCCGCCCGCCCATTCCTCGCCGACCTGGACGCGATGACCGCGGGCCGCGAGCGCCTGCTGGGTCGCTTTGGGGAAGCGGCCTTCGAGCCCGAGATGGCCTGGATTGGCAGCGCGCGGATAGAACGAACTCGGCGCATGCTCGGTGTTGAATTCCGGGCAGTCGATTGCCTCTTGCAGGTTCATTCCATGATGGACGTGATGGAGGAACAGCTGCAGCGACCATTGATCCTGGCCGTCGCCGCCCGGGGTACCGAACGCCATGTAGGGCATGCCATCTTTGAACGCCAGCGTGGGCGACAGCGTGCTGCGCGGACGCTTGCCAGGCTGCAGGCTTGACGGCGAATCCTCGTCGAGCCAAGAGATCTGCAGCCGCGTTCCGAGGCAGAAGCCGAGCTCCGGGATGACCGGCGAGGATTGCAGCCAGCCGCCGCTCGGCGTCGCCGAGACCATGTTGCCCCAACGGTCGATCACATCGACATGGCAGGTGTCCCCGGCGACGGCGCCGAGCGCGCTGGTGGTCGGCTCGCCGATCCCGCCGATGGTGCCGACGGTCGGCTCGCCGGTGCCGACAGCGGCGACCATGTCGGGGCTGCCGACCACAACATGCGGCTCGCGCCGGTCGGGGTGGCCCGGCCGCAGCTCGATCGACGCATGCTCGCCGACCAGATTGCGCCGGTGCGTGTTGTATTCGGCGCTGAGCAGCGTCGCCATCGGCACATCGACAAAGTCGGGGTCGCCGTACCACGCCTCGCGATCGAGATAGGCGAGCTTGGCGCATTCGGTGACGGTGTGGACGAAGTCCGGTCCGGTCGGGTCGGTGTCGTCAAGGTCGAATCCGTCGAGCAGTGCCAGCTGTTGCAGGAAGACAGGCCCCTGGCTCCACGGGCCGCCCTTGACCAGGGTGTAGCCGCGATAATCGTAGGTCAGCGGCGCCTCGACCGGGGCGTGCCAATCGGCCATGTCGTCGGCGGTGAGCAATCCCGTATGACGGCGCCCCGAGGAGTCGAGAACCGCCTCGTTGCGGCAGAAGCGGTCGATCGCCGCCGCGACAAAGCCGCGATACCAGGCGTCGCGGGCGCGCTCGATCCGGCGCTCGCGATCGCCGCCGCCGGATTCGGCCTCGGCGAGCACGCGCTTGTAGGTCTCCGCCAGCCCAGGATTGCGGAACAGTTGCCCGGGTTTGGGAATCTGGCCGTGCGGCAAGTAGACCGCCGCAGAGGTGGGCCAGGCGCTGCGGAACATCGGTGCGACCGTCGCAATCGTTGCCGGAATCCGCCACGCCAGCGGATAGCCGTTTTCGGCATAGGAGATCGCCGGGCCAAGGATATCGGCGAGCGGCAGCGTACCGTAGTCGCGCAGCAGCCGCATCCAGCCGTCGAATGCGCCGGGCACTGTCGCGGCCAGCAGCCCGGTGCCGGGAACGAGGCTAAGACCGAGTCGGCGGTAATGCGCGATCGTCGCCGCCTGCGGTGCGACGCCCTGGCCGCAGATCATGTCGCAGCGCCGGTTCTTCTCGCTCCACACGAGGATCGGGACCTCACCGAGCGGGCCATTGAGGTGCGGCTCGACGACCTGCAAGGTGAGTCCGGCCGCGGCGGCGGCGTCGAATGCGTTGCCGCCTTTCTCCAGGGTCGCCATGGCGACTGCACTGGCCAGCCAATGGGTCGAGGCGGCCACCCCAAACGTGCCGCGGATTTCCGGGCGGGTGGTGAAGGCGGGCATTGGCGGTCTCCCCGGGTTCAGCGGCGCGCAGAGCAGGTTAGCCGAGGCGGCATAGGGCAATCAAATTGCGGCGAATTCGATCGGCTGCGCGCCGCGCTGCAAGGTCAGCTCGCCCAGCAGACGAAGCTGTTCCCTGCCCTCGACGATCGTCAGAAAGTGGTTGCCGGCGAGTTGGCCGGCCTTGCTGGCAAACCGGCAAGCGCCATAAGCGAGCAGGATTTCGGCTTCGCTGATGCCGGCCGGGTGAAACAGGATTTCGCCCGGCGCCGGATAGCTCGTGGCGTTTTCGTGCGAGACGCCGGCATCAAGATGGCCGAGCGGGATCCAGCAGGCTTCGCCGCTCCATCGCACGTGGATCACGCGCTCGCGGTACGGCAGCACGCGCTCGAACCAGGCGCAGGTTCTCGGCGCAAAACCGCGCTCAAAGCGCGCGGCGAAGACGAACGGCCCGGCGGTGATGCGAACGTCGCTCATCGGCCCCGTGCGCTCCTCGCAAATCCTCCTTGGCCGTGGGACTTTAGGCGGAGACAATCCAGGCGGACAACAGATGCCGGGGACTGTCGGATGCCGGTCACGATCTACCACAACCCGCGCTGCAACACCTCGCGCAAGACGCTTGCATTGCTGCGCGACAAGGGCGTCGAGCCGGAGGTCATCGAATATTTGCAGACACCCTACACGATCGCGCAGCTGAAAACGCTGCTCGGCCAGCTCGGCTTGCCGGCCAAGGCAATCGTACGCAAGAAAGAAGCCGCGGCGGCAGGAATCGACCCGGCGAAGCTGTCGGAGGATCAACTCATCGCGGCGATGGCGAAGCATCCGATCGTCGTCGAGCGGCCCATCGTCGTCGCCGGCGGCAAGGCGGCGCTTGGCCGCCCGCCGGAGGCGGTGCTGAAGGTGCTTTAAGCGCCCGCCGCCTACGCGGCGTTGGCTTTCTGCTCCTTCGGCTTGATGTAGGCGATTGCCGAATGCCGCTCGCAATACGGTTTGCCGGGCACCGGCTGGCCGCCGCAGAAGTGGAAGTCGTCGTCGCCGGGATGACCGTGCGGCCACATGCACACGGGGCCGGTGAACTCGAAGACATTGCGGCGCGGCGGCGGCTTTTGCGTGATGACGCGCGGCACCAGGCCGAGGCGGTGCACCTTGCCGATGACGGCGTTCTTGGTGACGCCGATGCGCCGGCCGATCTCGGCGGTCGTCACTCCCTCATCCCACAACAGGGTCAATTGCTCGATGCGCTCGGGCGTCCAGGTGCCTAGGTCGATCATGTCCCCCCACCGTATTCTGTAGGCCGGTCCCATTCGGCCTACAAGATACAGTAGCATGCTTGTGCCTCCCCGCCAATAGGACACTAGATGTGGTGGCCGAGGGCTGCGCGCCGGTAGCTTTGCACTTTGGAGAGGTAGGCGGAGGCGCTATGGATGAGGTGCAGACCGGGGCTGAATAGCCGGGACAAATCCTCGCGCAAATAGCTTTTGTAATAAGGCTCGTGAAAAGCCACGGGGAACCAGTCGAGCGAGGCGTCGTAATCCGGCTCGTCGCCGGTTTGCAGCGAATCGACGTAAATGAATCGGCCACCGGGTTTCAGCACGCGGGCGATCTCGGCCGCCACCCGGCGCCTCGCACGTCCGGGCAGCTCATGAAACAGATACACGCAGGTGACGATGTCGAAGCTGGAACCGGCGAAGGGCAGCACCTCGGCGTTGGCTTTGGCGAGCGCGACGCGCGACCACGCGGAGAGCTGTTTTTGCGCCAGCGCCAGGTACGGCGCCGACAGATCGATACCGGCGACCGCGAGGCGCGGATGGTTGCGCTTGATCTCGGCGAGAAACCCGCCGGTGCCGCAGGCGATGTCGAGCAGCCGCGCCGAGCGCGAGCCGCCGGGGATTTCAAGCAGCGCCTCGCGCAGCGGCACCAGCGCCTGGCGGCGCATGGCCGCCGCCGCGCCACCAAACAGGATCTCGACCTGGTGCTCGTAACGCCGGGCCGAGGCGGCGCTGAGGTAGCCGTCGCTCTGGAAATGGAAGCGCTGCCGGTAATAGGCGGGATAGCGCTCGGCCTCGGGCCCGTCGAGCCGGCGTTCGCCGTGACGGCGGGCCTCGACCGCCTGCATGTCGTAGAGGCAGTCGAGGGCACGCGCGATCTCCGCGAGCGGGTTGCCCGGCCAGCCCTGCGGCGGCGCATAGATGCCTGCTTCGATGTTGCGCCAGTCCCGCTCCAGCAGCTTGCGCAGATCGGCAAGGATGCGCTGACGATCGGGCGTCTTGCGCCGTCGCAGCCGCGGCGGCAGCTCAATCGGCTT
>JAFAWI010000128.1 GCA_019241915.1 Alphaproteobacteria bacterium | reverse complement strand
GATTGCCTCGCCCCGCTTGGGCTGATGGCGCTGTTCGGCCAGTCGTCGGGCGCGGTGCCGCCGGTCGATCTCGGCATCCTTGCCGGCAAGGGGTCGCTGTTTATCACCCGGCCGACGCTCGGCAACTACACGGCAACCCGCGAGGATCTGCTCACCGCCGCCGGCGACCTTTTTGCCGTCGTCAAGTCGGGAGCGGTCAAAATCCGGGTCAATCAGACCTACCCACTGCGCGAAGCGGCGCAGGCGCACCGCGACCTCGAAGGCCGCAGGACCACCGGACAGACCGTTTTTACGGTCTAGCGCGTGGCATCGGCGGCAATTTGCCCGGCGCACCGCGCGCGCCGGCGTGGCTGGATTATCCGGCCTGCAACGGGGCTGCTCTTCGGCGCTTGCAGTTTGGCCGCCGCCACACGGGTCGAGGCCCAGGAGTGCTCGACCCATTGCGGTCGCTACGAGCAAGGGCAATGCGTCGAATATGTCCAGACCTGCAGCACCCCCGGCGCACCGGCCCGGGGCGCGGCCCCGAGCTACGGCGCGATCGCCTACGGCCGATCGAGCCAGGCTTGGGGTTATTCCTACCGCTGGAGCAGCCGCGCCAGAGCCGAGAGCGAGGCGCTGAAAAATTGCCAGGACCATGGCGACGATTGCGAAATCATGGTCTGGTTCGAGCACAAATGCGGCGCGGTCGCGGCCGGCGACAGCGATGCGTTCTGGGGCCTCGGCGGCAGCGAAAAGCTGGCCGAGGCGGACGCCCAGGGAAAGTGCGCCGCTGCTGGGAGCAACAAATGTGACGTGCAGGTATCGCGCTGTTCGCGGTAGGCTGCCGCGGGCGCCGGCTATGCGGCGCTACGTGTTCATCGCGTCGAAGAACTCGGCGTTGCTCTTCGATTCCTTGAGCTTGTTGATCAGGAATTCGAGCCCATCGGCTGTGCCCATCGGCATCAGCACGCGGCGCAGCACCCACATCTTGGAGAGGGTGCCGCGTTCGACCAGCAATTCCTCCTTGCGGGTGCCCGACTTGGTAATGTCGAGCGCCGGGAAGGTGCGCTTGTCGGCGACCTTGCGGTCGAGCACGATTTCCGAGTTGCCGGTGCCCTTGAATTCTTCGAAGATCACCTCATCCATCCGCGATCCGGTGTCGATCAGCGCCGTCGAGATGATCGTCAGCGAACCGCCTTCCTCGATATTGCGCGCGGCGCCAAAAAAACGTTTCGGCCGCTGCAGCGCGTTGGCGTCGACACCACCTGTCAACACCTTGCCCGACGAGGGTACGACGGTGTTGTAGGCGCGCGCGAGGCGGGTGATCGAATCCAGCAGGATCACCACATCGCGCTTGTGCTCGACCAGGCGTTTCGCCTTTTCGATCACCATCTCGGCGACCTGCACGTGGCGCACCGCGGGCTCGTCGAAGGTCGAGCTGACGACCTCGCCCTTTACGGTGCGCGCCATGTCGGTGACTTCCTCGGGCCGCTCGTCGATCAGCAGCACGATCAGATAGATCTCGGGGTGGTTCGCGGCCAGCGCGTGCGCGATGTTCTGCATCAGCACGGTCTTGCCGGCGCGCGGCGGCGAAGTGATCAGCGCGCGCTGGCCTTTGCCGAGCGGCGTGATCAGGTCGATAACCCTCGTCGTCAGGTCCTTGCGGGTTGGGTCGTCGAGCTCGAGCTGAATTTTCTCTTCCGGGTAGAGCGGCGTCAGGTTGTCGAAATTGATGCGATGGCGCAGCCGGTCGGGCTCCTCGAAATTGATGCGCTCGACCTTGACCAGCGCAAAATAGCGCTCGCCGTCGCGCGGGCTCCGAATTTGTCCCTCGACCGTGTCGCCAGTGCGCAACCCGAAGCGGCGCACCTGGTTCGGGCTGACATAGATATCGTCGGGACCGGCCAAGTAATTGGCCTCCGGCGACCGCAAAAACCCAAAGCCGTCGCTCAGCACTTCGAGGACACCGGTGCCCGAGATCGGGACATCGTTCTCGGCCAACTGCTTGAGGATCGCAAACATCATGTCCTGCTTGCGCAAGGACGAGGCGTTTTCGATTTGCAGTTCTTCGGCAAAGGCGAGGAGTTCAGCGGGCGTTTTCCGCTTGAGTTCGTCGAGGTTCATCGAGCTTTCGTCATGGATGAGGCCGTTCAGGATGGGCCGATGGAGACAGGACTTTCCCGTCTGCGGTGGCCCGGCGGAGGATTCCGGCGGGCGAATGGTTGCGGGATTTTAGCGGGAAAGCGAAGAAAAGCCGGTTGGCGGCTCGGATCATTCCCTTACCGAAACGAGATATGCAAGTCAAACGCCTTTGCAAGGGTAACGTGCCACGGCCGCGCAGCTTTTTCTAAAACGGCTTCACCACGACGAGAATGACGATGGCCAGCAACGCGATGGCGGGCAATTCGTTGACCGCGCGGAAAAAGCGGGCGCTGTGCGGTACAACGCCTTCGGCAAATAATCGCTGCCAATTCGCTAAGAGATGATGAAAGACCAGCAACCCGCCGACAAGCGCCAGCTTTGCCCAAATCCAACCCTGATGCCAATCGACGACGCCGGGGGTCGCGGCCAAAACCCCGCCAAAAGCTAATGTCATCACCAGCGCCGGCAGCATGATCCCGCGGAGCAGCCGCGTCTCCATAACGCTAAAGGTTCGTGCCTGATCGGATCCGGGTGTCGCATCGGCATGGTAGACGAACAGCCGCGGCAAATAGAGCAGACCCGCCATCCAGGCGACCATGCTGACGATGTGCAACGCCTTGATCCACGGATAGGCGGAGGCAAGAAGATCACTCATGCTCCACTAATTCGGCCAATGCGGCGATAAACCGGGGGTCGGTGCCGACCGTCGGCACCCGATAATATGCCGGAACGCCGCTCTGTTCGGCGATCCGCCGATAATCGCGGTCGAGCTCCACCAGCGTTTCCGAATGCTCGGAGACGAAAGACACCGGCGCCACCACGATGGCTGCCCCCTCACGCCCAGCGCGGCCGATTTCGTCGTCGGTCGCCGGGCCCAGCCAGGCGAGCGGACCGACCCGGCTCTGGTAGCAGACGACCCAGTCGAGGTTGGGCCTTGCCAGTGCCGCGACCACCGCGGCCGCAGTCCGCTCAACGCGTTGCGGATAGGGATCGCCTCTCCGCACGATCTTCAACGGCAGGCCGTGGGCGCTCAGCAGCAGGCGAACCGCTCCTCCACCGACCGAAGCCTGCTCAAGCATCGGCGCAATCAATCCGGCCAGCGCCGCGATAAAGCCATCTGCCGTGGCGTAATCCTCCACGGCGCGGGTCGGGCAACCAAGCCCGCTGCGTCCGGCTTCGCAACGCCAAGCGTGGAGAGAGGACGCTGTCGTCGTCGTCGAAAATTGAGGATACAGCGGCAGCAGCACGATATCGTCCGGCTCCCATTTCTTTACCGCCGCCACCGCCTCGGCAGTCAGCGGATGCCAATAGCGCATCGCGACAAAACAGCGATGGCCCCCGCCAAGCCGGGCCTCCAACGCACGCGCTTGAGCCTCGGTATTGGTCAATAACGGCGAGCTGCCGCCGAGTTGGCGATAGATGTCGGCCGCAATTTTGTTGCGCCGCCGCGCTAGCAGCCGGGCCGCCAGCCAGCGCAGCGGTGCGGGCAACCCGATGATCGCTGGATCGCTGAACAGGTTGATGAGGAAACCCTGCACCGCCTCCGGTGAATCCGGCCCCCCAAGGTTCATCAGAACAACCGCCCGCCGCATTGTTGCTCAATGCAGCGGCTCTGCGAGGATTTGCGCCAATTCGGCAACGTGCTCGGGCGGCGTTTCGGGCAAAATGCCGTGGCCGAGATTAAAAACGTAGGGGCCGCCGCCAAGGGTCGCCCTCAGCTCGCGGACCCCCCGTTTGAGTGCTGCGCCACCGGCAAGCAGCAAAACGGGATCGAGATTGCCCTGCACGGTGAGCTTTCCCTGCAGGCGATCGCGCGCGTCGGCCGACGGCACGGCCGTATCGATCGAGATGGCGTCGACCCCGGTAACCGTCGCATAGCGTTCGTAACAAAAACCGGCGCCGCGGGGAAAACCGACGACCGGCACATGCGGAAACCGGGTTTTGAGAGTCGACACAATCGACGCGGTCGGCCGCACAACCCAGCGTTCGAAACCTTCGGGCGATAACGCGCCGGCCCAACTGTCGAACAGCTGCACGGCCTCGACCCCGGCCTCGATCTGCAGCGTCAAAAACGCCAGCGTCGCATCCGAAATGACGTCGATCAGCGCCCCGAAGCCGTGCGGATCGCGGTACGCCCATGCTTTGGCGCGCACAAAGTCGCGGCTGGTTCCACCTTCGGCCATATAGGTCGCAACCGTCCACGGCGCGCCGGCGAACCCGATCAGCGTCACATCGTCGGGCAACGCCGGGCGGACACGGCGAATTGCTGCGCCAACGGGTTCCAGCATACCCAGATCGAGAGGCGACAACTCTCCTGCGCTGACGATCGGCGCCAGCTTCGGTCCATCGTGCTCGAATGAGAGGCGCTGTCCCAATGCGCGCGGCACCAGCAGGATGTCGGAGAAAAGGATCGCTGCATCCATATTAAACCGGCGTACGGGCTGCAGCGTAACCTCGGCCGCCAGTTCAGGCGTCAGACAGAGGGTGATGAAGTCCGCCGCTTTTGCTCGGATCGCCCGGTACTCCGGCAGGTACCGCCCGGCTTGTCGCATCAGCCACCACGGGGGACGCGCCAATGTTTCGCCGCGCATTGCCCGCAGCAATGGCTTCGCCTTGCCGTAGCTCGAAATCGCCATCCACCGTTCTCCCCTCCTCATTACATAAAGGAATCTTGAAATGAGGTGGTAGTGGGATGCCGCCACAGCGGGGATTAAAAACTCACCACTGTTTTCCCTGCCCTTATCCGCATAACACGAGACGAGAGGAAAGCCGCGAAAGTCGCGGGCAACTTCGGGCCCGGCGCGGATTCGCTGCCCTCCTGTTTGCGGTCAAATCTGGATAAGTGCGGGCGGGCGACAGAATCCCCGCTTACTCCGGCCTTTCCGGCAAAATCACCAAGCGCCGCCAAAAAAGCGCGGCGCAGTTGGCACTGAGGGGATAAAAAGCGAAGGGCTATCAATTCGCGAAGCGGCGACGCCGATTGATGCGAATCGATGCACAGGGTTGCTGCATAAAATCAGCCATAGGCACGGGTGCGGTGCTGACGCGGTTTCATCTCCATCTTGTCTCCGATTCGACCGGCGACACCGTGCATTCGGTGGCTCGTGCGTGCCTTGTCCAGTTTGACGAGGCACAGGCCATAGAGCATGTCTGGAGCATGGTGCGGACCCAGAGCCAGCTCGACCGGGTTTTGGTGGGGGTCGAGGCGAACCCGGGTATCGTCCTCTATACGCTGGTTAACGAAATGCTGCGCCAGTCCCTGCAGGAGGGTTGCCGGCGGCTGCAGGTCACGACGATCCCGATCCTCGACCCGGTACTTGGCGCGCTGGCGGCATTTCTTGGACGCGAAAGCCGCGGCCTGCCGGGCAAGCAACATCTGCTAGATAATGAGTATTTCGCGCGCATCGATGCGATGACTTTTGCGATCAATCACGATGACGGGCAGTCGGCCTGGGGTATCGAGGATTCCGACGTGTGCCTCGTCGGGGTGTCGCGGACCTCAAAGACGCCGACAAGCCTTTATCTTGCCAATCGCGGCATCAAGGCCGCCAACGTGCCGTTTGTGCCCGGCGTGCCGCTGCCGCCTGAGCTGCTGGCGGCGCAAAAGCCGCTGGTCGTCGGGTTGACGAACGATCCGGAGCGGCTCATCCACCTGCGGCGCAACCGCTTGTCGATGCTCGACCACAATGGCGAGACCGATTACACCGACCTGGAAGCGGTCCGCGCCGAAGTGCGCGAGGCACGCCGGGTCTTTGCCGAACGACGCTGGCCGGTGATCGACGTGACCCGCCGCTCGATCGAAGAAACCGCGGCGGCAATCTACAAGTTGCTGGCGCGTCGCCATGGCCTCGACGCTTGAGCGGGAGGGTGGCGCCGCTTGTTCTTGCCTCTGCCAGCGCGGCGCGCGCCGCGCTGTTGCACGCCGCCGGGATCGAGTTTGTGGTGCGGCCGTCAGGGATCGACGAAGCGGCATTCAAGCAGCGCTACCGTGCCGCCGGCGCTTCTGCCATCGACTGCGCCACAGCGTTGGCTGAGGCGAAGGCGCTGGCGGTCGCGGCGCAAATTCCCGAATCGTTTGTTATCGGCGCGGATCAGATTCTGGTGTGCGGCGAAGAGTGGTTCGACAAACCGGCCAATCTGGAGGCGGCGGCGGCGCAGCT
>JAFAWI010000122.1 GCA_019241915.1 Alphaproteobacteria bacterium | reverse complement strand
CATCGCCTCGACCTGCTCGCGCATTTTCTTGAAACGGGTGCGGAACTCGGTGCCGTGATCCTCCATCTCGTCCTGGTTCCAGCCGCCGCCGATCCCGAACAGAAACCGGCCGCCCGACACCTGGTCGAGCGAGGCGACGAGCTTGGCGGTCTGGATCGGGTCGCGCTGCGCGACGAGACAGACGCCGGTGCCGACCCGAATCATTTTGGTGACCGCAGCCGCCAAAGTCAGCGACACGAACGGGTCCATCACATCGTAATACTGCTTGGGCAGGTCGCCGCCGGACGGGAACGCCGATTGCCGCGACAGCGGGATGTGCGAGTGCTCCGGTGCCCACACCGACTCGAACCCGCGCTCCTCAAGCGCTTTCGCGAGTGCGCCCGCGCCCATCGAGTAGTCGGTAAAGAACATCGACGCGCCGAACAGCATGAGTGTCTCCTCAGAAGTCGTTTTGTGGGCCGCTTAGCCCTTGGTCGCGACGATGAACATGCGGCGGAACGGGAAAAGCGTCTTGCCGTCGGGCCGACGCGGGTAATGCGCATCGACCAGCTTTGTATAGGTGTCCTCGAACCGGCTGCGCTGCGGCTCGTCGAGCGCGGCGAGCAGCGGCGAGAGCCAGGTCGACTTGGTGTATTCCTTGACCGCGTGCTCGCCGTCGAGCACCTGCAGGTAGTCGGTCTCCCACATGTCGAGCTTGGCGGCGCGCGGCGCCAGCAGATTGTAGTAGACGTCGGGCGGATCGACCGGCGCCGGCCGCAGCAGCGGCTCCAAGGTCGCGCGCCACGGCCCCGTGCGCGCCGCCTCGCCCATCGAGGTGTGCGATGGCGCACCAAAATTGCGTGGGATCTGCACGGCGAAGGTGCCGCCCGGCGCGAGGCTCTCGAACAGCGCGACGAACAGCGGGTGGTGGTCCTCGATCCAGTGCAGCGCGGCGTTCGAATAGATCACGTCGGGCGGCTGCGGCGGGCGCCACGCCGCCAGATCGGCCTGCTGCCACTCGAGCTGGGGCAGCTCTGCGCGCGCTTTCGCCAGCATCTCGGCCGAGCCGTCGATGCCGACAATCCGCGCCGCCGGCCAGCGCTCGGCGATGAAGCGGGTGACGTTGCCGGCGCCGCAGCCGAGATCGTAAACCAGCCGCGGCGCCTCGGCCTCGATATGGCCGAGCAGGTCGATCGCCGGGCGCAGCCGCGGCCCGGCGAACTTCAGATACTGTGCGGGATCCCAGGCCATTCTTCCTCGGCGGCGAACGGGGTTGCGGCGCACGATAACACCGATCGCGCCGGCAGCTTATAGACGCCCCGATCGAGCCGCTCGGCAAAAACCGGCGCCGCAGCGGCCTGCGCGGCGCCGCCATAATAGCCGCCGGCAACCTGCGTCGCGCCGACCAGCGCACGCAGGAAGGCGCGCATCAGCGCGGGGTCGGGCGGCTGCGGCGCCCGCCAGAAATCGGCAAGATTGCCGAGGTGGGTGAGACCGGGAATATCGTAGATCGCGTTGCCGAGCGGCTTGACCGGCACGCCGAGGCGCAGCGCCGAAAGGCCGGTGGTGCTGTTGACGGTCACAACACCGGCCGCGCCGGCCAGCAGCGCGTCTGGGATGCCGCCCCCGAGGAATGTGGCGCGCTTGCCGAGGCCGCTGTGCCGTATCAGGCCGCGCCAGTCGGTCAGTCCCTCGTCAAGCGGATGGCCGATAACGAGCAGCTGGCGCGACGTGTCGCTGGCGGCGAAGGACGCGAGGACAGCTTGCAGCGCCTCGACGGCGCTTGCAAACGGCGACTCGGCGCGCATCTGGAAGTCGGTGGCGAGCTGCAGCGGAAACAGGAAGTAGCTGCCGGGTTGTGCGGCGAAGGCGGCCCTGGCGGCGGCTGTGGCGCGCCGTTCGGCGGTGCGGCGCGGCGCGTTGGCAATCCACGAGGCGTATTCGGCGAACGGGTGATAGAGCCCGTGCCGCCGGTAATGCGGGTACATCGTCCGACCGGCCACGGCGGCGGCGTTGTAGGCGATGTCGTGCGCGGCGAGCCGCCAGAACGGGGTGTGAAACCGCCGTGCGAAGTCGGGCTCGGGAAATTCCTCCGCCAGCGCGCGGATGGCATCGGGGGTGCGCGGGAAGCGCGAACGGCTGGTGTTGCCATCCAGCTCCAGCGTCAGCCAGCCGGGCCGGACATAGCCGAGATCGGTAACAAACACCGCGACGCCGCGTTGCTGTGCGGCGGCGATCGCCGCGGCGTGATAGGGCCGGCGGTCGCCGAGCAGCACCAGATCGGTGACGCCGCGTGTTGTCAGCAAATCGCCGATGAAGGCTGGCCAGTCGTCAAAACGGCCGCGAAAATCGGTGGCCGGGAGCCGCCAGAAGAGGCGGTCGCCGAGGTTGAGGTTGATGCGGTGAACCGCGTTGCCACGGCTCATAACTCGTCGCGCGACGCGCTCGAAAAACAGCGATTGCGGCCCTTGCAGGAATAGGAACGACCGGCCCGTCACAACACCAACCCGCCCGGCTCAGACAACCTTTTGCGCTCGCAATGCGGCGATGGCGGCGCCGTCGTAACCGAGCTCGGCGAGCACCGCGTCGGTATCGGCGCCCATTTCGCGCGGCGGCGTCTCGATCGACGGCCCGCCATGCGCGAACTTGAACGCCGCGAGCGGCACCGCGACAGGGCCGTCGATGCCGGGTACCCCGCCCTCGAAATGGTGAAAAACCCGGCGCGTCTCGAAATGCGGGTCG
>JAFAWI010000704.1 GCA_019241915.1 Alphaproteobacteria bacterium | reverse complement strand
GCCGACCCCGACGCCATCATCGAAAAAGTCCGCCGCGGGAAACAGGTGTTAGAGTCGATCCACTAGGTTCCCACCGACCATTGAAGCATATAGTGTTTTTCGATGTAGTGATCGCGTTGATGAGGCCGACAGTCAGCGTGCCGCAGGCCCCGTGCCCGCGATTACGGCGCTGACGTCGCGGTGGATGTCGCTCGCCGGATCGGCGAGCGCCGACATGATCGTGTAGTGGTCGAGGCCCGGGTAGATTGTAGCGGCCTTGCCGATGCGGCGCGCGTAATCGCGCGATTGGCCGATAAACCCGTCGGTCTCGGCGCCGCCGACCCCGATCAGCGCCGGCGGCCGCGCGGGCCGCGGGCGGTGCAGGGGGCTCAGCGCCCGCGCCCGCGCCTCGTCCAGCGTCAGCTGCTCGTTGACATTGGTTTTGAGCAGCGGCACCAGGTCGAAGACGCCGGAAATCGCGATCCCCGCGGCGATCGGCAGGCGGGGCTCCGCCGCCAGCGCCATCGCGGTGAGGTGGCCGCCGGCCGAATGCCCGGCAACCACCAACCGCTGCCGGTCGAAGTCGAGCGCGCGGTTGTCATAGGTCCAGCAGATCGCGCGCTGGGTCTGCGCGACGATGGTCTCGACCGTCACCCGCGGCGTCAGGTCGTAGTTGATCAGCGCCACCGCGATGCCGGCGGCGACAAACGGCGGTGCGACAAAGCTGAAATCGGCTTTGTCGAGCGCCCGCCAGTACCCGCCATGGATGAACAGCAGCAGCGGCGGCTCCCGTCCTGCCGCCCGGAAGAAGTCGAGCCGCTCGCCGGCCGCCGGGCCATACGCGAGATCGAGCTGTCCGTCGACGAGCGCCGCGCGCGCAGCGACGCTGTCGGCGGCATAGCGCGCGTAGTGCTGCGGGCTCTCGGGGTGGCGCTGGCGGATGTTGTATTCGGCGTCGATCGCCGGATCGATCATGGCGAGAGCTTGACCTCGACCCCCATGCGCCCAAATTGAGCGGCCGAGGCGCCGAGAAAGCGCTCCAGCACCGGCTCCTCCTCGTCGCGCGTCGCCGCGCCGAGCCCGGCCTCGCGGGTGATCCGGTCAGCGCGGACGATGTCGGCGGCCGCGTCGCCGGCGAGCCAGGCGCAGCGCAACCCGGCCAGTTCGACGTTGTGGACCACGTGTTCCACCTCGGCGGCAATCTCGCGCCGCTCGGCCTCGCCCCAGCCCGAGGCCCGGGCGTTGAGATAGAGCCAGCCAAACGCGGTGTGGCGCAGCTTGTCGCTGTAAAGCCGTTCGAGGATTTCGCGTGCTACCGGATCGCGGGTGCTGTCGCAATGCAGGCGGCACAGTTCGAGGTCCAGCCCGTCCTGGATTGCGACATGCGCCGCGACATAGGCATCGAGACTGCGCGAGGCATCGAGCGCCTCGCGGTGGAGCCCCTGGTTAAACAGCGCGCGATAGCCGGGGCTCGCCGGCTGTTCGATAAAGCCGCCGCATTCCTCGGCAAAACGGTGGCAGCACTCGAGATGCCAGGCTTCTTCGGTGTTGCGCACGGCGAGGAAGTATTTCGGGTCGCTTTCGCGCTGCTGTTCGAGGCAAAAACGGATGATCAGCGCCGGCGTTTCGGGCAGCCCGCCATATTCGAGCCAGGCCTTGCGGCTCCACGACAGCCGTGCCGCCGCCATCGTTTCGGGCGGGTAGTCGGCACGGACAAACTGGTCCCACGGAATGTCGCGCTCCGGGTCCCAGCGCGATTGCTTGGCCTGGTCGTAGAGGTCGTGGATCGTCCCGATCGCCGGTTCGAGATGCAGCGGGAAGCGCCGCTCGACCGGGATCTCGCCGCTGAAGTCGCGCGCCCCGACGCCGGGCATCAGACCGGTCCGTCGAATTTGGGGTGGGTGAATGTCGGGATGGCGATGCCGAGCGGCGCGAGCCGCTCGCGGATGCTCTTCACCGAGGCGACAAAGACCGGCTTTTCGAGCTCTTCGACAGTGGCCCCAAGCCCCGCTTCCCAGGTGAGCCTGTCGGCCTCGACCTCGCCGCGCATCGCGTCGGATTCGGGGGCCAGCCAGGCGCTGTGATAGCCGTTCATTTCGACATCGCGGATCATCGTGATGACCGCCCGCTCGCAGACCTCGATCTCGCCCCGCGTCATCTGCGGGATGCGGTGCTCGAGATAGGCCCAGCCAAAGCCGCAATGGCGCACCTCGTCGCGCATGATGCTGCGCAGCACCTGGTTGGCCGCCTTGTTCGGCGTGATCTCGACCAGGTGACGGAACACATCGAAGGCCACCTCCTCGGCGGCGCAAACCAGCGAGGCAATGATGGCTTCCAGCGGCGTTTCCGGGTCGAGCGCCATTTTGCGCACACCATGCGTCGCCACCGATTTCTGAAAATCGACCAGCGCCGGCTGCTCGAAATAGCCGCCCAGCTTTTCCGCCATCCGGTAGCAGGCCTCGGCGTGCCGCGCCTCTTCCTGCGTCCGGATCGTGAAAAAGTAGCGCAAGTCGGGCTCGCGCCTTTCCTGGCAAAAGCGGATCAACAGCGCCGGGCTTTCCGAGATCGCGCCATATTCCGACCAGGCCCGCCGGCTCCAATACATGCGCGCGGCGGTGCGGTGATCGTCGTCGAGGTCGAGATCGTCGAGCGCCGACCAGTCGATATCGGTGCGCGGGTCCCACTGGTTGCGGGTCGCGGTACGAAACAGATCGCGCACCTTCTGTATTTCGACCCCGAGCCGCAGCGGAAAACGCTCTTCTGCCGCATCGAGCAGCGTCGGCTTGCGGGTCGGTTCGTGAAGTTGTGTGTCGGCGAGCGACATCGACGTCTCCGGCGCCAGATCGGCCACCGGCATGTTATGCGGCAACGCCGCGGCGCGGAATACCTCCGTGCCGCTCGTTCGGTTCAGCGGGACAAACGGCGGCAGAGGGTTGCTCTGCCGCCGTTCCCGACAGACTATTTGGCCGCGTCGGCCAGCACCGGCTGGCGCGCGGCGTTGAGCACCGCTGCGGCTTCCCTCTCGACGCGCGTGCCCTTGAAGAAATCGGGGTTCTGCGTGCCCCACAGCGTGACCGCGTTGGTAAAGACGAAGTCGCGAAAATTGTCTTGCGTGATGTAGCCATCCTCGACCAGTTCGTAGGCTTCCGCCAGCGGCTCGCGCATGTCGATCACATCGAAATGCCCGATGTCGGAGCTGTAGATCGCGTTGAGCTGCGCGTCGAACGGGTTGAGTTTCAAGAACGCAGTCGCGTTCATCCGGTCGTCGGCCTCACAGCCGAAATAGTACGGCTTGACGTAGAGGTCGACCCAGTCCTCCTTGCGGGTGAACTGGCAGGCAGCAAAATCGTCGAGATTGTCGATCCCGCCGGTCATATGAAGATCGGGATCGGGCCAGCCGTCGCGCGCCTTAAGGGCTTCGGCGTGCTCTTTGTAGCCGTACTTCTCGACGTAGCTCATCAGCATGTCGCGGTTGAGCTTCTCGGGCTTCATGTTTTCCAGCGCCCTGATGTTGCGCCGCTCCCAGTGCTCCATCAGGTCACCGAAAAGCTGCGCACCCCAGCCGACGCCGCCTTCCAGGAAGGCAAAACGCAGCTGCGGAAAGCGGCGGGTCACGCCGCCGAGGAAGATGCCCTTAGCCGCCGCATGACCCGCGTCGGCAAAGTGCCCGATATGGTTGTAGGTAAAGTTGGTCGGGCTGTTGCGCAGCGCCTGGTTGCTGCCGGCCGAATGGAAAGTCGGCGCGATTTTGACGTCGACGCATTTCTGCCAGACGGGGTCGTAGTCGTAGATGCTGTCGATGCCGAACACCTCGTACCACACCGCAAGCCGGTCGGTATCGGGGTTCTCGCCCTTCTTGATCGAATCGGTCTGCCGCGGCATCGCGCTGCCGAACATGCCGACCTTGGAGCCGAGTTCCTTGGTGACGAATTCGAGCTCGTCGATCGCTTCGTCCGGTGTGTGCATCGGAATGATCGCAGCCGGCGTCATCCGGTCCTGTAAATCCTTGAAGTAGCCGGCCGAGACGATGTTATAGGCGCGGATGACGGCGCGTCGCGTCGCATCGTCCTTGATGCGCGGCAGGCGCAGACCCGCCGTCGGATAGACGATCGCGAAGTCGGACCCGATCTCGTCGAGCCGATCGTACAACAGATGCGGGATCATCGCGGTGGCGCGGTCGTAGGTGTTGCCGGTCTGGCGGGTCCAGAAGCCGGGCATCGACACGCGGCGGCGGCGCCTTTCCTCGACGCTCAAGAGCAGCGAGTCGCGGGTGACCGCCATCGCGGCGAGAAACCCGTCGGCCGCGAGGTCGCCGCCGACCTTGCGCATCTGCTCGGCGAACACCGGATCGTACTCGACCCAATGCCCGTCGCCGTCGATGATCGGGTGGTTGAGCTTGGCGCGAATTTCCGCTGGGCTGTGCTTGCCGTGACCGCTCATGGCGTCCTCCGTGAGGTTGATGGCGCCGGTGACTGCGCATTTCCAACGAACGAGTGATACCCTCACAAATCAAACACAAGGGGCGGGCCGAGCTTGCACTCCCACTGCTCGCCCCGCAATCCATTTCGCCGCATGGGCGGTTCTCGCAAACGATGCCCGCCTCGCGTCGGGCCCACCAATGGATCGCTTTCCGGTATGACCGTTTCTCGTCCCCGTCCGCTGACCCCGTTGTACGTCGCGGGGCCGTTCAGCATGGGCTATATCGACTTCTATACGTTCCTGATGCCGCTTTACGCGCTGTCGCTGGGGTTCGACGCTGGCGAGGTGGGCGTCCTGGTCGGCGCTCGCTCGATTTTCGCGATGTTTCTGTCGATCCATATCGGCGTGCTGATGGACCGGTTCGGCACCCGCAAGGTTACGCTGTTCTTTGTCTGGGCCAGCATGGCGATGGCGCCGCTGTTCCCGCTGGTGCCGTGGTTCTGGAGCCTGTTGCTGCTCCAGCTGGTCAACGGCGCCGCGGTCTCGTTCGCGTGGTCCGGGGCGCAGACGTTGATCGCGCAACTGGCCGAGGGCGAGGCGCGCGCGCTCGGCCGCTTCACCTTCTTCGCCCGGCTCGGGTCGACGACGGCGCCGCTGCTCGGCGGCGCGGTGTGGGATTTTGGCGGAGTCTGGCCGTCCTATCTGGTCGGCGTCGCTTGGGGCGCGGTGCTGACCGTCGCGCTCTTATGCGCGCCGGAGGCCGAGTTCTTTGCTGCGCCGCGCGACACCGGTGCGGCACGCGCCCGGTTCCGGGCCCGCGATATGTGGCCCCGGCTGGCCGACTATGGGGACTCGCTGAAGCTGCTCGCGATCCCGGCCATCGCGCTGTCGCTGACGATCATGGCGATGCGCAACACGACCTACAGCATCCAGACCTCGGTCTATGTCGTCTATCTCAAGCAGGTTGGGTTGGTCGGCACCACGATCGGCTTGTTGTTTGCCGCCGCCGAGATCGCCAGCGGGTTCGGCGCGCTGTTCGCCGGCCGCGCGATGAGCCTCGGCAACGCCCAGCGCACGATGCTGAGCGGCACCGCGCTGTCCATCCTGTTGATCGCGCTGACCCCGCTGCTCGGCGGCGTCCTCACCGTGCTGTTGCTGTTCCAGATGGTGCGGGGCTGGCTTGAAGGCGTGATCCAGCCGCTGGTGCTGTCGGTGCAAGCGCGCGCCGCCGGCCGTCACCAGCAGGGCGCGGTGGTCGGCCTGCGTCAGACCGGTCAGCGTTTCACGTCGATCGCGATCCCGCCGCTGATGGGGGCCGTTGCCGACCGTGTGGGCGTCGCTCAAAGCTTCTTTATCGTCGGCGGCTTTATGCTGCTGCTGTGCGTTCCGCTGGCGATGACTATTCGCCGGCTGGGACGGCGAGGCTCGTCGGAGCGCTCGCTCGCCGAGGCGACCGAGTGACTGCCGCTTTTTTCACATGACCAAAGCGCCGGCGGCGCCGGGCCTGCGGGCGGCGAGCAGCCGGTGCGCTTCGACCGATCGATTGGCTGCGAGATAGGCCTTCAACAAGGTGAATTCGATCAGGTCGTGCTGCGCGCGGCTGCCGCCGATGCGTTCGTTTTGTCCCGCCAGCGGTCCCAGCGCGTCGATCGCCGCGGCAAAATCGCCGCGTTCGAAGGCCGCAAATCCGCGAGCCAAGACCGGAAGGTAGTCGCGCGAGGGATACCGGCCCTGCCGCGCCAGGCGTTCCTGCTGACCGGTGCGCGCGGCCAGGCCGGCGTCGTCGCGCAGGACGGCCTGGATCAGGATGACGTGCAGGTCGGCCAGCCCGCTGCCCGGCCGCGGCAGTGCGCCCTGCGCGTAATCGTAC
>JAFAWI010000676.1 GCA_019241915.1 Alphaproteobacteria bacterium | reverse complement strand
GCCTCGGGCAGGATAAACCGGCTGCCGCCGGTCACCTCCATCTCGACCACCTTGGTAACCGTGACGTCGCCGATCCGCCATTTCATGCGCTTCTCCCGGGTATCGCCGAGCTTATCGGCACGCGAGCGGATCGCGCAAACCCCTGTCATCGGGTCGTTGGGCGGGGGGATCGCCTCTGCTAGTTTGGGACGGAGCCGATGGGAGCCGACCGATGGCCGACTACATCATAACGCTGCGGCCAATACCGGGCAGCACGGTGCCGGCGACATCGAGCGGCACGACTTTTTTGAAACTCGACGATGCCGATACCAGCTTGTTGACCGCGGCGCGCGCAATGCCGCAGGCCGCCTGGGTCGCCGACATTATGGCGCAGGTGCCGCGCCAGACCGATGCGACAGGCGTGAGCCGTGGGGACGTCCTGGTCTTTATCCATGGCTACAACAACACGGCAGACCTGGTGCTGCAGCGGCACCGCTTGATCAAGCAGAACCTGGCGGCGAACGGCTTCGCCGGTACCGTCGTCAGCTTCGATTGGCCGAGCGGCGATATCGCGCTCGCCTATCTGCCCGATCGGGAGGAAGCCAAAAAAACCGCCTTCGCGCTGGTCCGCGACGGGATTTGGCCGGTAGCGCAAGGACAGGCTGCAAATTGCCAGGTCAACGTCCATCTGTTGGCGCATTCGACCGGCGCGTATGTAGTGCAAGAAGCCTTTGACGACGCGGACGACCATGCGGCGATCAGCGCGATCAACTGGACCGTCAGCCAGATTGCATTGATTTCGGGCGACATCTCCGCCAGTTCGCTGACGGCGGGAGATTCCGAGACCGAATCGATCTACCGCCACTGTATCCGCTTGACCAATTACGCCAACGCGCACGACGAAGTTCTGCAGATATCGAATGTCAAGCGTGTCGGTATCGAGCCGCGGGTCGGCCGGGTCGGACTTCCCGACGGCGCGCCCGTACAGGCGGTCAACGTCGATTGCTCGGTGTATTACGGCGACGCGGTCGCCCCTACCGTCAGCGCAACGGACATTGCCGCCTCGCATTCATGGCAGTTCGACGATCCGGTCTTCGCTTTGGATCTTGCGCAGACGCTCAATGGCGACCGCGACCGCAGCGTGATCACGACACGCCGGCCGATCGCGACAAATCGCTTTCAGCTGAAGCCGCCGGGCTAGCAGACAGTAACCCCGCTCGTTGAATAAGGCCTCTGCGACCTCGGGTCGGGCGCAAAAACAAACCCGGATAGTCAATTTTATCATTGATAATGCTGAGCGGCCCTTGCATAATTTGCGTCATGGGCCGCGACCAGCCTGACGAAAACACTCTCGATCTCGTATTCGGTGCGCTTGCCGACCCGGTGCGCCGCGACATCCTCAACCAGCTTGATGGGAATGACCGGCTGGTCGGCGAGCTGGCGGCGTCCTTCGCGATTTCGTTGCAGGCCGTGTCGCGCCACATTCAGGTATTGGTGCGCGCCGGGCTGGTGACGCAGCAGCGCAGCGGCCGCGTCAGCCGCTGCCGGCTCGACGCCGGCCCGATCCTTCAGGCCTCGCTGTGGCTCAACCGTTACAGCCGCTATTGGCAGTCGCAGTTCGACACATTGGCGATGTGGCTCGACTCGCTGTCGCGGCAACCGCAGGACATCCCCCATGCCCTACCGCGACACGACCCGGAAGCTGGCCGCCTACCGGCGCGAGATCGCCGGGTTGCGCGAAAAGATGCGAGCGTTGCAACAACGCGTCGAGCCCGAAGAAGTCGCTGATTACGAATTCGCCGGCCTCGCGGGCCCGGTGCGGCTCTCCCAGCTGTTCGGTCGCAAGGACATGCTGTTCGTCATCCACAACATGGGTGTCGGCTGCCCGAATTGCACGCTATGGGCGGACGGGTTCAACGGCGTGCTGCCGCACCTTGAGAACCGCGCCGCATTTGTTTTGAGCTCGCCTGACGATCCGGCCACTCAGGCCGCATTCGCGGCCGCACGCGGCTGGCGTTTCCGGATGGTATCGCACCACGGCACGACCTTCGCAGCCGATATGGGTTATGGCCGGGAGCCGGACTGGCTGCCGGGCGTTTCAGTCTTCAAACGCGCCGGCGACAAGATTCTGCGCGTCTCCGACACCGGCTTCGAGCCGGGCGATGACTTCTGCGCGGTCTGGCACCTGTTTGACCTGATCTCCCAAGGCGCCGCCGGCTGGCGCGCACAATTGACCTATCGGTAAGCGGCGGGGCGCAGCCTCCGGTGAATTGTTGAGGAGAAAACTATGGACGAAATGGCCGATGGCAACCTCGCGGTCCCCAAGATCGTCGACCGCGCCGCGTTCCAGGGGGAGCTGGACGCGTTGCGGGTTCGTGAGAAAGCCCACATGCGAGCCGGCGATGCGATTGCGGCGGCGCGCCGCCGGCTCCCGATGGTCGAGGTGGACGCGGCCACGCCCCTGATTGGCCAAAACGGCGCGGTGACGCTCCTCGATGTCTTCGAGGGACGCCGGCAATTGATCGTCTACTACTTCATGTGGCACCCCGGCCGGCCAGCGGCGGAGCAGTGCGAAGGCTGTACCCTCTACACATCGCAAGTACGCGAACTGTCCTTTATCCACTCGCGCGATGTCACTTATGCCACATTCGCCCAAGGACCATACGGAGAGAGCGCCCGCTACCGCGATTTCATGGGGTGGTGGGAGATGCCGTGGTATGCCGCGTCCCGCGCGTCGCTGGAGACGCTTCTGGTGGGCCGCCGCATCGGCATGATGCACATCGTCTGCTACCTGCGGCAGGGCCCGCGGGTCTTCGAGACGTACTGGACAACGCGCCGCGGCGTCGAAGTGCTGGGCAACAGCTATGCCCTGCTCGACCTGACGGTCTACGGCCGGCAGGAAGCGTGGCAGGATTCCCCGGCCGGCTGGCCGCAACGGCCGAAAGGCCAGCACAATTACCGTATCGACGGGCGACCCATCCCGCAGTGGCCTCGTCTGAAGGCCGGGCATTCCGACGACCTCGGCACCAGCAGCTGAGCCATTTCGGCGGCCGTCGAAACGATCGCGCGGCGCGGCGCTGGCCGCCGGTGGTAAAATCGGCCGCATGATCAGTGGAGCCATGATCGCCGAGATCGCCGCCCTCGCGGGCGATCCGGCGCGCGCCAATATTCTGACCGCGTTGCTCGATGGCCGGGCGATGACCGCGACCGAGCTGGCCTATGCCGCGCGTGTGACCCCCCAGACTACCAGCGCCCACCTCGCCAAACTCACCGAGGCCGGGCTGATCACCGCGACGCCGTCCGGGCGGCACCGCTATTTCCGACTGGCCTCGCCCAAGGTCGCCCAAATGCTGGAAAGCATCGTCGCGGTCGCCGGCGACAACCGGCCGCGCTTCCGGCCGCTGTCCCGGCAGGCGGCCGAGCTGCGCGCGGCGCGCTTCTGCTACGACCACGTCGCCGGGCAACTCGGCGTGCGCATCGCCGACGCGATGGTGGCGCGCGGCTATCTTGTGCTCGAGGACGATGGCGGCCGTGTGACCGAGGCCGGCGCGCGATTTCTGTGGGACCTCGGCATCGATACGCGGCTTGCCGGCAAGGGGCGCCGGCATCTGTGCCGCGCCTGTCTCGACTGGACCGAGCGGCGGCCGCATATCGGCGGCGCGATCGGCGCCGCGCTTGCCGAGCGCTGGCTCGCGCTTGGCTGGATCGCGCGCGCGAAGAACAGCCGCGCGGTCACTGTGACCCCGGCCGGTGAGCGCGGCCTGCGCGAGACGCTTGGCCTCAGCCGCGCCGACGACGAAAAGGCCGTCGCCTAAACATAGCCGGCCCCACCGGCAGGCGCTGGCGGGGCGGCCCCGCCGCGCTCAGAACAGGAACATGAACAGCGCGAACAGGCTGCCCGACAGAATGATTGCCGCGGGCAGCGTCAGCACCCAGGCGAGCGCCAGGCTTCGCACCGTGCCCCATTGCAGGCCGGAGCCGTTCGCCGCCATCGTGCCGGCAACGCCCGAGGTCAGGATGTGCGTGGTGCTGACCGGCAACCCGTACATATCGGCGGCCGCGATGGTGGTCATTGCGACGAGCTCGGCCGTGGCGCCTTGCGCGTAAGTCAGGTGGTCCTTGCCGATCTTTTCGCCGACCGTGACCACAATCCGCTTCCAGCCGATCATCGTGCCGAGGCCGAGCGCAATCGCCACCACCACCTTGACCCAGCCGGGGATGAACTTGGTCGAGTTGTCGAGCGCCTTCTTGTAGGTACTGAGCTTGCCCATATCGGCGGCCGACAATTCGGCCTCTTTGTCTTTGGCGAGCAGGCGCAGCGCCTCCGAAACCAGGTACATGTCGTTACGGGTGTTGCCGACCTGGGCGCTCGGAATTTTTGCCAGCGAGCCGTATTGCTTCACCTGCCCCGTGATGTCGGTGATCAACGCCGCCAGCGACGGGTAGGTGCCCTCGTTGATCTTGTGCTGGGCGACATAAAGTTCGACCGCGGGGCGCGGGTTGCCGATCACGTTGTAGCCGGCCGCTTTGGCATTGACCACCGTCGCCGCGGCGGCGGAGTCGCGCTCGAACCCGGCCATTTCGTTGGGCCCGGGAAACGACTTGTTGAGCGCATAGGTTGTGGGCACCGTGCCGATCAGGATCAGCATGATGAGGCCCATGCCTTTCTGCCCGTCATTCGAGCCATGCGCAAAGCTGACCCCGGTGCAGGTGAGGATCAGCAGGCCGCGGATCCACCAGGGCGGCGGCGTCGCGCCTTCGGGCGCTTTGTAAAGCGCCGGTATCTTGATCAGCGACTTGGCGAGCAGGAGCAGCAAAAATGCCAGGATGAACCCGCAGGCCGGCGAAAACAGCAGCGACTTGATGACCCCGACCGCCTGCCACCAATCGACGCCGCTGGTGCCGCTGCCGGAGCGCGCGAGCAGCTGGTTGGTAATGCCGACGCCGATGATCGAGCCGATCAGTGCATGCGAGCTGGAGTTGGGGATGCCGAACCACCAGGTCCCCATATTCCAGATGATTGCCGCGATCAGCAGCGCGAACACCATGGCGAACCCGGCGCTGCTGCCGACCTGGAGGATCAATTCGACCGGCAGCAGCGAGATGATCCCAAACGCCACCGCGCCGGTCGAGGTCAGCACCCCGAGAAAATTCCATGCCCCCGACCACACCACCGCCGCGGTCGGCGTCAACGAATGCGTATAGATGACCGTCGCCACCGCATTCGAGGTGTCGTGAAAGCCGTTGCACATCTCGAAGCCGAGCGCGATCAGCAGCGCGATCCCCAGCAGGATGTACGGCAGCGCCGACATGACGGGCGCCGATGACAGGTCGTTGTAGAGCTGAACCCCGGCATAGAGGACACCGGCGCTCAGCAACAAGGCGATGACCACCGGAAACCACGAGCCGGCGCTCCCGCGGTGCGAAATGTGGGAGTCGTAGAGTGTGGCGGTCGTCATGGAAGCGCTCCCTGGGGCCAAGCGGGCGGACCCTACAACTCGCCCAATGATCGATCCATGTTAGTTTGAAGAAACTTTTATGACAGCAGGCACGAGGCATGCGGCTCACGATGCCGGCGAGCCGCTTTGCTTCGACATGAGGCGGCGCTAGGGTCGCAGTGCGGCATGTCGCCGCCAAAGGTCAATATCCAATGAGCGTGCCGCGCAGGTCTTTCGAACCCCGTGTCGCCTGTCCCCTCGACGGCATCCGGGTCGTCGACATGTCGCGCCTCGTTGCCGGCAACGCGGTGTCGTCGCAGCTCGCCGATTTCGGCGCCGAAGTGATCAAGATCGAGGAGCCCGGCAAAGGCGACCCGCTGCGCGCGTGGCAGACCGACGGTGTCAGCGTTCACTGGAAGCTCTACGCGCGCAACAAGAAGAGCGTCTCGTTGAGCCTGCGCCCGCCGCGCGGCCGCGAATTGCTGCTCGACCTGATTTCGACCGCCGAGGTGCTGATCGAGAATTTCCGCCCCGGCACGCTTGAAAAGATGGGTCTCGCGCCGGCCGAATTGTACAAGTGCAATCCGCGGCTGGTGATCGTACGGGTCTCGGGCTGGGGGCAGGACGGGCCCTACAAGGACCGGCCCGGGTTTGGGACGCTGGTCGAGAGCATGTCGGGTTACGCATCGCGCACCGGCTTTGCCGACCGCGAGCCGGTGCTGCCGCCGACCGCCCTTGCCGATATGGTCGCCGGGCTCTACGGCGCGTTCGCGGTGATGGTGGCGCTGCGCCGGGTCGAGGTCGAGGGCGGCGCCGGGCAGGTGATCGACCTGCCGCTGCTCGACCCGCTGTTCTCGTTCATCGCCGCCGAGGCGCAGGTCTATAAGCTCACTGGCAAGAACCGGCCGCGTACCGGCAGTCGCTCGGAAACGACCAGCCCGCGCAACGTCTTCAAGACCAAGGACGGCCGCTACATCGGCATCTCCGCCTCGATCCAGGCGATGGCCGAGCGCCTGTTCCGCGCCATCGGGCGCGAGGACGTTATCGCCGACCCGCGCTTTCGCACCAACACCGAGCGGGTCAAGAACGCCGAGGCGTGCGAGGCGCCGATCGTGGAATTCATCGCCGCGCGCACGCTCGAAGAGAACATGGCCGCCTTCGAGAAGGCCGAGGTCACCGCCTCGCCGGTCTACGACATCGACCAGTTTCTCGCCGACCCGCACGTCCAGGCGCGCGGCATCGTCGTCGACGTGCCCGACGCGCAGACCGGCAGCATCACGATGCACACGATCGTCCCTCGCCTCTCGGACACCCCCGGCCAGCTGCGCACGCCGGCTCCGGAGATCGGCCAGCACACCGCCCAGATTTTGGGCCAGCTCGGCGTTTCTGATGACGAGCTGCAAGCGCTGGCGCGCGAAGGGATTATTGGCTTGGCGACGTGAGTTGCTTACCTCATCCAACCTTCCCCCGCTTGCGGGGAAGGAGCGGGTTGTGGCTGTTTACCCCCCACCCGCATGCGGAGGAAGCTCGGGGTGGGGGTAAAGGTACCGCAATCGCAGGGAATTAGACCATGAAACCCAACCTCCCGGTCTGGCGCTCGATGCTGTTCGTGCCGGTGACGCAGCGGCGCTTTGTCGAGGGTGCGGCGAAGCGCGGTGCCGATGCGATCATCCTCGACCTCGAGGACGCGGTCGCCGCGTCGCAGAAGGAGCACGCGCGGACACTGGTGCAGGAGGCGGCGCAGCTGGTGTCGCGCGGCGGCGCCGATGTCGTCGTCCGCATCAACCGGCCGATGCGGATGACCGTGCGCGACCTCGAAGCGGTGATCAGCCCGGCCGTGACGGCGATCGCGCTGCCCAAGGCCGAGAGCGCGCAGCATGTCGAGCTCGTCGCGGAAATGATCGACGAGATCGAGGCCGAGCGCGGCATGGCGGTCGGCACCACCAAGATGCTGGCAATGGTCGAGACCTGCTCGGCGTTTTTCCGCATTGCCGAGATCGCCAAGGCGAGTCCGCGCCTGGTCGCGCTGAACCTCGGTGCCGAGGATTTCGCGCTCTCGGCGGGAATGCTGCCGACCGCCGAAGGCCTCTTCATGCCCAAGCAGACCACGGTCTTCGCGGCGCGCGCCGCCGGCATCATGCCGATCGGCTTTGTCGGCACCGTGGCCGAGTTTAGCGACCTCGACGGCTTCCGCGAGACCGTGCGCCGCTCGCGCCGGCTCGGCTTTGTTGGCGCCTCGGTGATCCATCCGAGCCAGGTCGCGATCCTCAACGAGGAGTTTCGGCCGAGCGCCGACGAGATCGAGCATGCGCAGCGGGTCGTCGCCGCTTACGATACGGCGCTGGCCGAAGGCGTCGGCGCGGTCACCGTCGATGGCAAGATGATCGATGTGCCGATCGTCGAACGCGCCAAAATCCTGCTCGAACGCGAGGCGGCGATCGCCGCCCGTGAAGCAAAGAAAACGGCTGCCGGCGGCGCCTGAGCCCAACCGGCAGCGG
>JAFAWI010000705.1 GCA_019241915.1 Alphaproteobacteria bacterium | reverse complement strand
CCCATGCGTCGACCGCGTGAAAAGCGGAACGATAGGCCCCGGCCTTCGCCGGGGTGGAGATTGAGGAAGCATCAGAGCGCGCCGGCAAAATGCTCGATTGCCGCGGCGGTTGTATCCGGCTGTTCCACGGTCGGGTAGTGCCCTGCGCCGGCGATCGGCGCAAAGCGCGCGTTCTGTAGCCGCTGCGTCAGATGCGCGCCGTAGGCCGGCGCGACGACCCGGTCCTCTTCGCCCCAAACCACCAGCGCCGGCGCCTTGATCCGGTGCAGCCAGTGCCGCAGGCTCGGGTTGTGCATGTAGGGCCGCCAGCCGTAGAGCACCGCCGCCTCGCGATCGCGCGCCACTTCCTCGACCGCCGCGTCGTCGAGCGCGCCGTAATCCGGCGCCTTCGCCGGATCGGCGAAAGTTCGGCGCACCGCTTCCTCGGCCGACAGCGCGAAGATGTCGGCGATCTCGACCTCGTCGCGGCCGCCGAATTTGAGGCCGAGCGTGTCGATCAGCACGAGACCCGAGAGCGAGGCGTCGGAGCGGACCGCGAGCTCAAGCGCCACCCAGCCGCCGAAGGACGATCCGGCAAGGATCAGCTTGTCGAGCGTCAGCCGGTCGATCAGGTCGAGATAGAGATAAGCGATGTCGCCGATCGTACGCATCCACTCGGGGCGCGGCGTATGACCAAAGCCGGGATGCCGCGGCGCGATGACCCTGAACCGCTGCGACAGCCGGTCGAGGAACCCCCGGTGCTGCGCCCAATAATCGATGCCGTGCAGAAACAGCAGCGGCGGCCCATTGCCCTGAACCAGCGTCTCGATCGCGATGCCGCGAACATCGATGGTTTCCATCCTCGGTCCGCTCCGCGTCTAAGCCGGAATTGTCGTTGCGAGGAGCATAGCGACGAAGCACTCTCGATCCGACTGCGCAACGACGCCGCAAGCTTGCGTCGCTGCGCGCGCAATGACAAGGCGGAGCGGCACGGGCAATGGGTGAATTCGGCATCGGCCAGCCGGTCAGACGGTTCGAGGACAAGCGCCTGCTGAGCGGCTTCGGCCGCTTCCAGAACGACAACAACCTGCTGGGGCAGGTGCATGCCTTTGTGCTGCGTTCGCCGCACGCACACGCCCGCATCGACCGGTTCGATCTCGCCGCGGCGAAGGCGGCGCCGGGGGTGCAGCTGATCCTCACGGCCGACGATCTGATCGCAGCCGGGCTCGGGGTGATGGGGGTGCCGTTTCAGCGCAAGCGGCCCGACGGGTCGCCGATGTTCGCGCGCGCCCATCTTGGGCTGGCGCAAGGCGCCGTGCGCTATGTCGGCGAGCCGGTCGCGCTGGTCGTCGCCGACACCCTGGCCGAAGCCAAGGATGCTGCCGAGCTGGTCGAGATCGATTACACGATGCTGCCTGCGGTCACCGACACCGCCGCGGCGGCCGACGGCAAGGTCGCGGTGTGGCCGGACTGCCCGGACAACATTTCCAACCTGTTCGAAGCCGGCAACAAGGCCGCCGCCGATGCGGCGCTCGCCGGCGCCGCGCACATCGTCAAACGCCGCTATGTGATCAGCCGGGTCTATGCGCATTTCATGGAGCCGCGCGGTGCGATCGGCACCTGGGACCCCGGCGAGGACCGCTTTACGCTCTATGCCGACGTGCAATATCCGCACCGCGTGCGGCAGGCGCTGGCGACGCGCATCTTCAAGATACCGGAAAGCCGCATCAGGGTCATCGCCGGCGATGTCGGCGGCGGATTCGGCACCAAGGGCTGGCAGTACCCCGAACACCGGCTGGTGCTGCTGGCAGCCAAGAAGCTGCGCCGGCCGGTCAAATGGAGCTGCGAGCGCAGCGAATGCATCCAGGCCGACGAGCACGCCCGCGACAATGTCAGCGACGCCGAGCTGGCGCTCGACAAGGACGGCAAGTTCCTTGGGCTGCGGGTGAAGACGCTGGCAAATGTCGGCGCCTACATCTCGTCGGAGCGCAACCTGCTCGCGACCTTCGGCAACGTCGGGACGCTGGTCGGCACTTACGATATCCCTGCC
>JAFAWI010000264.1 GCA_019241915.1 Alphaproteobacteria bacterium | reverse complement strand
GCGGGTGATCGCCTGGCGGATCCACCATGTCGCATAGGTCGAGAACTTGTAGCCACGGCGGTACTCGAACTTATCGACAGCCTTCATCAGGCCGATATTGCCTTCCTGGATCAGGTCGAGGAATTGCAGCCCGCGATTGGTGTATTTTTTGGCGATCGAGATGACGAGCCGCAGGTTGGCCTCGACCATCTCCTTCTTGGCGCGGCTCGCCTCGCGCTCGCCGCGCTGCACGGTTTGCACGACGCGGCGGAATTCGCTCGTCGGCAGTTTCGATTCCGACGCGACTTTGGCGATCGCGCCCCGGTGCTTGACGATCTCGTCGCGGTAACGCTCGACAAAACGGTCCCAGCCGCGCCCGGTCTGTTGCGCGGCGCGCTCGATCCAATCGCCGGCGAGCTCGTCGCCCATGTAGAACTGCAGGAACTCGGGCCGTTTGACCCCCGACGTCTCGGCGAGCCGCAGCAGCCGCCCCTCCTCGCCGACCAGGCGGCGGTTGAGGTCGTAGAGCTGCTCGACGAGATGCTCGATCCGCGTGTTGTTGAAGCGGATCCTGCGCAGCAGCTCGATCGCCTCGTCCTTCAGCTTGTCGTAGCGGCGGTCGGTGGCGCGCGGCAGCGGCGTACCCTTGACGATCGCGGCGATCCGTTGATCCTGCAGCTTGTTGAGCTTTTTGTGGATGTCAGCAACCTGGTCGAAGATCGCGACGATGCCGGGGCGCAGCTGCGCCTCCATCGCGGCCAGCGAAATCGAGCTTTCCTCGCCTTCGCCCTCGTCGCCGTCACCCTCGGCGGGGGCTTCTTCCTCGCCCTCAACCTCGGCCTCGGCTTCCTCCTCGTCTTCGCCCTCGCCCGCCTCCGCCGGCACGATCATCACCACCTCGCCCGCCTCGGCGGCGGCGGCGGCATAGGTCGCGTCGAGATCGATGATATCGCGCAGCAGCATCTTCCCTTCGTTGAGTGCGTCGCGCCACAGCATCAGCGCGCGCACCGTCAACGGGCTCTCGCAGATGCCGCCGATCATCATTTCGCGGCCAGCCTCGATGCGCTTGGCGATCGCGATCTCGCCCTCGCGCGACAACAGCTCGACCGACCCCATCTCGCGCAGATACATGCGCACCGGATCGTCGGTGCGGCCGATGTCGTCGTCGTCCAGGTTGCCGCGCACTTCGGCGTCGCCGTCCTCGGATTCGGCCGCGGCGGGTTCCTCGGCGTCTTCGTTTTCGACGACGTTGATGCCCAGCTCGGACAGCATCGCCATCGTGTCTTCGATCTGGTCGGGCGAGAGCTGGTCGGTCGGCAGCGCGGTGTTGACCTCGTCGTAGGTCAGGTAGCCGCGCTCCTTGCCGCGCGCCACCATCTTCTTGATCGCGACCGTGATCTGGTCGAGCAACGGCGCTTCGGCCGCCTCTTCCCGGGTCTCGGCCGCATCCGCCACGCTTGCCACCTTGCTTGCCATTCCACCGTCCCTAGGCCATGGGTTGCGTTCGGTCGCCATTGCGACCCGATCAATTCCGCCAGCTTTTCCGAGAACCGTCACCCGCCGCTTACCGGCCAGCCAGGGAACTCGTCTTCGGAAAAACCGTCCTGCGCCTCCCGCCCCTGCAGCGCCAGAAACCGCTCCCAGGCTTCCGGCGACAAATCTCGTGCCAGCGCCTCGGCCGCGCCGGCCAAGTCGCTGCGGTCGCCGTCGCGGACCATGCGCGTCACGTGCGTCCAACCGAGACGCACCGACGCGGGATCGCCCGCACGCGCCAGAAACCCGGCATGATCGGCCAAAGCCGAAATCACCGCGTCCACGGCTACAGCGAACCCGTTCTGCCCTAGGTGTAGCCGAAGCGCCTCGGCGTCAAGTCCTTCGGACAGCGCATCGGCCGCAAGAATGGCGCGGCGCAGCCCGTCGAGCTCGGGTTCCGGAAAATCAAGCGTGGCAATCTCCTCATACGCCTCGGCCACGAGAAACGGGTGTTCGAGCAGCATGCCGATCAGCACCTCGCGCTGCCGCCGGCCGGGCATCGACGGCGGCGGCGGCGCATCGCTGCGCAGTCCGGGCATGGCCGGTGCCGCCGGCCGGGCTGTTCGGCGCGGCGCGGCACGGCCGAGCGCGAACAGCCGGTCGCGCAGAAAGCGCCGGTACTCCGCGTGCACCGTTCGGTCGGCGATCTGGCCGGCGCGCGCCATCAGCCGGCGCTCCAGGTCGGCGCGGCGTTCGGGCGTGTCGACCGAACGCGCCGCCAACTCGCTCTGCCACAGTACCTCGGCGAGCGGCTTTGCGGTGCGCAGCGATTCGCCAAAGACGGGCGCCCCGGAATGCCCGATCAGCGAATCCGGGTCTTCGCCCGGCGGCAGGGTCACAAAGCGCAGCGAATGCCCCGGCTTCAGCAACGGCAGCGCGCGATCGAGCGCGCGCAGCGCGGCGCGCTGCCCCGCCGCGTCGCCGTCAAAACACAGCACAGGCTCGGGAGCGAGCCGCCATAATTCGGCAAGGTGCGCCTCGGTCAGCGCCGTGCCGAGCGGCGCCACGGCGGTGGTGAAACCGGCGCGGTGTAGTGCGATGACGTCCATATAGCCTTCGGTGACGATCGCTCCCGCGCCGCCCGCCGCGACGTCGCGCGCGGCATCGGCGCGCGCGAACGACAGCCCGTAAAGCACGCGGCCCTTCTCGAATAGCGGGTGCTCCGGCGAGTTGAGGTATTTCGGCTGCTGGTCGCCGAGCGCGCGGCCGCCGAATGCGATGACCCGCCCGGCCCGGTCGCCGATCGGAAAGATCACCCGCTCGCGAAAGTAGTCGTAGGGCTCGCCGCCGCGCTCCGAGGCGTGCAGCAGGCCGGCTTCCATCAGCAACGGCAATGGAAATTCCGGCGTCAGCGCGCGGCGCAGCGCGTTGCGGTCGTCGCCGGCCCAGCCGAGCCGGAAGCGGCGCATCGTCTCGTCATCGAGGCCGCGGCGGTCGAGGTATTCGCGGCCGGCGCGCCCCGCCGGCGACCACAACCGCTCCTCGTAGAACCTGGCCGCCGCGGCGAGCGCTTCGAGCAGTGTCTTCTGGCGCTGCGCCTTTTCGCGCTCCTGCGGGGTCTGTTGCGGCACCGCGACCCCGGCGGTCTCGGCCAGCCGCTCGATCGCCTCGATAAAGTCGAGGTTCTCCGAGCGCATGATCCAGCCGATCGCGTCGCCATGTGCGCCGCAGCCGAAGCAATGGAAGAAGCCCTTGTCCTCGACGACATAGAAGGACGGCGTCTTCTCGTTGTGAAAAGGGCAGAGCCCGCCGTGTTCGCGCCCCTTGCGGACGAGCCGGACGCGCTTGCCGACAAGGTCGGCAAGCGAAACCCGCGACCTGAGCTCGTCGAGAAAGCCGGGTGGGAACGCCATCGTTTTTACCCCGCTCCCGCATGCGAGAGCGGGAGGAACCCAACGCGGAGCGCCGGGAGGGTGAGGATTGGTGCGCGCAGACCCTCGCCCGTCTGGAGCCGGTCCGCGCGGTCCGCCCTCTCCTGCAAGCGGGAAAGAGGTTTTTGGGACGCTGTTGGCACCTCGACGCCTAACCCAGCAGCCGCTTTACGGCGGCGCCGGCTTTGGCCATGTCGAGCACACCGGCGTGGCGCTCGCGCAGCGCCGCCATGACCCTGCCCATGTCCTTGATCCCGCTGGCGCCGGCATCGGCAATCGCGGTCTTCGCGGCGGCCTCGATACCGGCATCGTCCATCTGCTGCGGCAGAAACGATTCGATGACCGCGATCTCGTCGCTTTCCTTCTGCGCCAGTTCGGGCCGGCTGCCCTGTCGGTACAGCGCCATCGATTCGCGACGCTGCTTGATCATGCCCTGGAGCAGACGCTGGATCTCCGATTCGCCGATGCCGGCGGTGTTGCCGCCGCCGCGCGCCTCGATGTCCTTGTCCTTGAGCGCGGCCACGATCAACCGCACCGTCGACAGCGTGCGCTGATCCTTGGCGCGCAGCGCGGTTTTCATTCGCTCGTTAAAAGCCTCGCGCAACATCCGGTTTGCTCCTGCGCTCGCGGCGCGGCCAACACTACAAAGCTTCGCCGAAAGCGAAAAACGCTATCTGGGGCAGCGCGGTTAAGTCGTTGAAACCGCGATGTGTTCATAACCAGCCGGGTTGACAAGCCGCAAGGCGGGTCTATGTTCCGCAAAATTGGGCGCCGAGCCTCGCCGACGGGCCCAAAATCCGGCAGGATCAGCTTTCGATGACCGACCCGAACGCGGCCAGCGCCATGCCGCGACCGCCCGACTGCAACGCGGCCCTGGTGCTGGCGGACGGGACGGTGTTCTGGGGCCGGGGTATCGGCGCACCGGGCCGCGCGGTCGGGGAAGTCTGCTTCAATACGTCGATCACCGGGTACCAGGAAATCCTGACCGACCCGTCCTATGCGGGGCAGATCATCACCTTCACCTTCCCGCATATCGGCAATGTCGGGACCAATCCCGAGGACATCGAGACCCTCACCCCTGCGGCGCGCGGCCTCGTCATCCGTGAGCCGATCGGCGACCCCGCCAATTACCGGTCGACACAGGGGCTCGACGCCTGGCTGAAGTCGCACAACCTGACCGGGCTATGTGGCGTCGACACGCGGCGGCTGACGCGCCTGATCCGCGACAAGGGCCCGCCAAACGGCGTTATCGCGTATGACCCATCGGGCAAAATCGACATCGAGGCGATGCAGGAAGAAGCAGCCGCGTGGCCGGGGCTTGAGGGCATGGACCTCGCGCTCGATGTTACCTGCCGCCAGACCTATGGCTGGGACGAGACCGGCTGGAGCCGCGAGCACGGCTACGGCAAGCAGCAGGCGCCGCGGTTTCATGTCGTCGCGGTCGATTATGGCGCCAAGCGCAACATCCTGCGGATGCTCGCGGCGCACGGTTGCCGCGTCACCGTGGTGCCGGCGAACGCCACCGCCGACGACATCATGCGCCACAACCCGGACGGCGTGTTCCTGTCGAACGGGCCGGGCGACCCGGCGGCGACCGGCGGATACGCGGTGCCGGTGTTGCGCGAGCTGATCGACAAGGATGTGCCGATGTTCGGCATCTGCCTCGGCCACCAGATGCTCGCGCTGGCGCTCGGCGGGCGCACCTACAAGCTCGACCGCGGCCATCGTGGAGCCAACCAGCCGGTCAAGGACCTCGCCACCGGCAAGGTCGAGATCACCAGTCAGAACCACGGTTTCGTCGTCGATCCCGACAGCCTGCCGGCGGCGGTCGATGCGACGCATCTATCGCTGTTCGACCGCACCAACGAGGGCCTCTCCCTCAAGGGCAAGCCGGTGTTCTCGGTGCAGCACCACCCCGAAGCCAGCCCCGGCCCGCAAGACAGCCAGTATCTGTTCGAGCGGTTTGTAAAGTTGATGGAAGACGCCAAGTGATGGGCTGCAAGAACGCCCTGCGACCTTCGAGGCGTGCTCTGCGCGCACCTCAGGATGAGGGAAGTTTTTGCGATGCCCCAACACTTCTCGTCCTGAGGAGCCTCGCGCAGCGAGGCCTCGAAGAACGCAAGGCGCTCATCCAGCTGGCCGATGCCTAAGCGCACCGATATTTCCTCGATCCTGATCATCGGCGCCGGGCCGATTGTGATCGGGCAGGCTTGCGAGTTCGATTATTCCGGCGCGCAGGCGTGCAAGGCGCTGAAGGCCGAGGGTTACCGGATCGTCCTGGTCAATTCGAACCCGGCGACGATCATGACCGACCCGGAACTGGCCGATGCGACCTATATCGAGCCGATCACCCCCGCCATCGTCGAAAAGATCATCGCGCACGAAAAGCCCGACGCGTTGCTGCCGACGATGGGCGGACAGACCGCGCTCAACACCGCGCTGGCGCTGTCGAAGTCGGGCTTGCTGAAGCAGCACGGGGTCGAGCTGATCGGCGCCAACGAGGCGGCGATCGAAAAAGCCGAGGACCGGCAGCTGTTCCGCCAGGCGATGGACAAGATCGGGCTGGTATCGCCGAAAAGCTGTCTCGCCGGCACGATGGATTCGGCGACGGCCGCGCTCCAGGTCGTCGGGCTGCCGGCGATCATCCGGCCGTCCTTCACCCTCGGCGGCACCGGCGGCGGTATCGCCTACAACACCGAGGAGTTCGAGGAGATCGTGCGCGGCGGTCTGCGCGCCTCGCCGTCCAACGAGGTGCTGATCGAGGAATCCGTGCTCGGCTGGAAGGAGTACGAGCTCGAAGTCGTGCGCGACCGCAACGACAACTGCATCATCATCTGCTCGATCGAGAATATCGACCCGATGGGCGTGCACACCGGCGATTCGGTGACAGTGGCGCCGGCGCTGACCCTGACCGACAAGGAGTACCAGATCATGCGCAACGCCGCGATCGCGGTGTTGCGCGAGATCGGCGTCGACACCGGCGGGTCGAACGTGCAATTCGCTGTCAACCCGACCGACGGGCGGCTCGTCATTATCGAGATGAACCCGCGCGTGTCGCGTTCGTCGGCGCTGGCGTCGAAGGCCACCGGTTTTCCGATCGCCAAGGTCGCCGCCAAGCTCGCGGTCGGCTACACGCTCGACGAACTCGACAACGAGATCACCGGCGTCACCCCGGCCTCGTTCGAGCCGACGATCGATTATGTCGTCACCAAGATGCCGCGCTTCGCCTTCGAGAAATTCCCCGGCGCCGAGCCGATCCTCACGACCTCGATGAAATCGGTCGGCGAGGCGATGGCGATCGGCCGCACCTTCGCTGAATCCCTCCAAAAGGCTTTGCGTTCGCTCGAGACGGGCCTGACCGGCCTCGACGAGGTCGAGATCGAAGGCCTCGGCAAAGGCGACGACCACAACGTGATGCGCGCGGCGATCGGCGCGCCGACGCCGGACCGGCTGCTATTGATCGCGCAGGCCTATCGCCATGGTCTTACGACCGAGGAAATCCGCGCTGCCTGTCATTATGACAACTGGTTTCTCGGCCGCATCCGCGAAATCGTCGAGGCCGAGGAACGGGTGCGAAGCGAAGGTCTGCCCGCAGCCCGCATTGGGCTGTTGCGGCTGAAACAGATGGGCTTTTCCGATTCCCGTCTCGGCCAGCTCGCTGGGGTCGGCGGCGATGAACTCACGCGCCTGCGCCGCCGCCGCGTGGTCTATCCGGTCTACAAGCGCATCGACACCTGCGCTGCCGAATTCGCCTCGCCCACGGCGTATATGTACGCGACCTACGAGTCGCCGTTCGCGGGAAGTGCCGCCGACGAAAGCACGCCGTCGGACAAGAAGAAGGTCATCATCCTCGGCGGCGGCCCGAACCGCATCGGCCAGGGCATCGAGTTCGA
>JAFAWI010000207.1 GCA_019241915.1 Alphaproteobacteria bacterium | reverse complement strand
CACGTGAGGCCGTCGCGGCAAAATGAGGCTGCAACAGCGATGTAGGTCCTTCGAGGCTCCCGCCGGGTCAAGCCCGGTGGCCTCACCTCGGGTTGGAGGAAGCACGGCGCATGGCACCGCGAACCTTCCTCATCCTGAGGCGCCCCGCGAAAGCCGGGGTCTCGAAGGACCCACGACGCGCACCCCTGAGCCCCCGCTGAAATGAGCGACGGCCCAATCAACATCCGCGACCTCGCCGCCGGCACCACCGTCGTGCTGCTGAGCGGCGCCGAGGCGGAGATCGTCGACAACCCGAGAGACGGCGTCTGGCTGTTCGCGCGCTATCTCGTCTGTCCCGACGACCCGGACCGGGTCGGTCGGGAGGAGATGATCTTCGCCCAGGACGTCGTCGACACCCGACCCTGAACCCCCAGGAGAGCATCATGCCGACCATCGAGAAGTATGCGGCCAAAAGCGTCTACGACCCGCCGATCTACGCCCAGGCGGTCAAGGTGACCGGCGAGCACACGACGCTCTACATCGCCGGCCAGGTCGATTACGACGACAGGGGCGGCTGCGCCCATCCCGGCGATTTCGCCGCGCAGACCCGGGGTGTGCTGGCGGCGTTGAAGGCGCAGGTCGAGGCCGGCGGCGGCACGCTCGCCAACATCGTCAAGATGAACACCTACGTCACCGACATGCGCAATCGCGCCGAGTTCGGGCCGATCCGCACCGAGTTTTTCGGCGGCAAGGCGCCGGCCAGCACGATGGTCGCGATCAGCGCGCTGGCGCACCCCGATTTCCTGATCGAGATCGAGGCCGTCGCCGTCGTCTGAGACTCGGGGCTGGCCGTACTATCCTAAAGGTAGCACGTGCCGTCGACGCAGACCGGGCCGGAAGGGCCGCCGCCTTCGATGCCGCGCAGCACCGGCGACGACATGTGCCCCCAGCCGGGGATGAAGGCCGAAAACCGGCCGGCCGTGCCGCCGATCACAAAAAGGTGGATGTGGTCGGGGCTGGGCACGATCGGGATGCGCGCGTCGAGGTCGCGCTTGTACCAGCGCGGCAGGTTGCGGTTGTAAACCTTGCCGTAGCGGTGCTCGAAGGCGAGCTTGCCGAACGGATTCCCCGAATTCATGTGCAGGTAGCTGCGGATGTCGTGCCGGGTCCAGCCCTTGGCGGCGATGGTGCGCGCGTGCTCCGGCCCGATCACCACGGCGCAATGCCCGCTCGACACCGCGTTGTTGTTGGCGATCGTCGACATCGCCGAGCAGATCGTGTCGAGGATGCCCTCGGGGTCGTCGGCGACATGGTTGGTGCAGCTGTGCGGCGGCTCGGCGGCGATGACGAAGACGGTCGAATCCTCGGGCGCAAAGCCCTTCTCGACGTGGTACGGCGCGAACGGGCTGTCGGCCTCGTTTTCGGCGACGCAATAGGTGTACTTGCCGGGGTGCCCGAGGGTCGATTTGTCGAGGTCGGCCGGCGTTCCGCCGCCGACATTGAGCAGCATCAGCCGGATCGCCCGGCCGATCGTCGCATTGGCGCGGTTGCCCGAGCCGAATGCGTTGACCCCGCCGTTCATGCCGATCTCGCGCGCCACCGGGCCGTTCACGACGAGCAGCGGCGCGGCCATGTGCGTCGTCGCCTGCACGCCGTTGAGGTTGAAGGCATTGGCGCTCAGCGCCAGCATCGCCGCGCGCACCACCGGCGCGTAGTCCGGCTTGCAGCCGGCCATGACCATGTTGATGGCCATGACTTCCCGCGTCAGCACGCCCCAGCGCGGGGCGACGCGGCATTCCTCGTGCTGCGGGTCGCCGCCCAATGCCTCGACGCAGGCGGCCACCTTCTCGGGGGTCGGCGGCACCACGGGCAGGCCATCGGTGAAGCCCTGGGTGTAGTACCATTCGACCAGGTCGGTCCCGGCGGGCACCGTGCCGCGCGCCTCGCCGTTGTTGTGCAGCGCGCGCTCCTGGATGCCGTCCATCGCTTCCTCCGTCGGATATCGCGCGGAAGATCGGCTTGCCGCCACCGTTGCGCAAGATAAAGATGATACCGGTTATTGATGCAATTCCTGCATAAGCGGTTGGGACTGGCGGAGCCTGGCGCGCAGGGCGGCCAGCACGCC
>JAFAWI010000139.1 GCA_019241915.1 Alphaproteobacteria bacterium | reverse complement strand
GTTGACGCCATGTGCGGCGGCGACCGCTTCTAGGCTCCCGATCCGCCAGTCGCGCGGGTTTGCCCGCATGCGGTCGAGCGTCCTGTCGGCGCGCGGCATGCCCTGTCCGCTCTCGTCGCCTAGATGGTATCAGGGGCGGTACCGAGCAAGCAGGCTCAGCCGGTTGCGTCGCCGGTCCGGGAAGGGAGCACGACTACTTCGGCCGGAGTGGCGGCGCCGGGCTTCCGGTTCATCGCGGCTGCGATCCTCGCGCCTACGGCGTCGTTGGCGGCACGGAGCGGGTCCGCTGACAGGTGGGCATAGCGCCCCGTCGGCGTCGCGTGTTTGTGGCCGAGCAGCGCACCGATAATCGGCAGGCTCAGCCCCCCGGCGGCGCCGACGCTGGCGAAGCTGTGCCGTAGATCGTGCAGCCGGACATCGGCGAGCCCAGCGGCTTCACCGCGCATTCCACCCTTGGTGCTGCTACCGGGCAGACCAGCAGGAATGCCCAGCGATCCACTGAAGGCTTGGTCGGTAGGCGCTATCTGTTGGCGCAAATGGGCGGCGGCCGCCGCTCGAACACGTACCGGCTTGTTCCGCGCATCGTCATGGAGTCAGACGCCAGCTACGACGGCGCCGCCGTAGCAGCTACGACGCCGGCGTCCGAGACGCGCGACACCGCCGTCGTAGCTGCCACGACGCCGATGTCGTCCGACTCCACTAATGCTCCATTTGAAGATTCCAACAAAAGCGCATCTGATCATCGATCGAAGACCAAGCTCGTAAGCGATGCCGACTTCATGACGCGCTTCTTCGTCGCCGCGACGGCTCGCGCGTCTATGAGCTGGAAGACATCACCCGCGACCTCAAGGGCATGGCGAAAGAACTCGGCATCCCAGTAATGCTGCTGGCACAGGTATCTCGCGCAGCAGAACAGCGCACTGGAGGAGATCGCCGACCGATCCTCTCCGACCTACGCGACTCCGGCGGCATTGAGCAAAACGCCGAATGTCGTCATGTTTTTGTACCGCGAGGAATATTACCTCGGACAGGCACGCCCGGCACCGATTCCAAGACCATTGACGAGCTAAAGCACATCAGCCGGGGTGAAGCTGAGGTGATCGTCCGCAAGAACCGGCAAGGCACAATCGGCGATGCCAAGCTGTATTTCGACGCGGAGCTGCAGCGGTTCTCAAATTGGACGAACCGGCCGCTCTATTGAGCGCGGCAGCGTCGCTGAACCTTTAACCGCAGGTAGACGGGTGCTTGCCGTGCGGTGGACCCGCACAGGCGCGCGGGTGCGGCCTCCTGCGAGTCGGCACACTGAGGAACACATGGAGGTCGCGACGCGTTGGCCTTGCCTACGCACAGCACCAGCCCATGCCCAGAGACGGCGAACGCACTGCCGACGAGTATCGCGCCGAAGCCGACCGGGTCAGAAGAGAAGCTGATGCCGTCGGCAACGGGATGCTCCGCGCTAGCCTTATCGAGATAGCGATGAAATACGAAGGTCTAGCGCGAACGGCTGAAATGCTGGCGAGGGTCCGCGGCGAGGTGTAACGCTCTCGACGGTTAGAGCAGGTCGCCTTCCGAGCCTTGCGCCATCACGGCATCGGCGATGCTAGTGCCGCCTCGCCTGCGAGCACGACTGGCTGCTTCGAAGCAAGCAAATCGGCCGAGTGAGCCCGTAACCGATCGAACCAGCGAAGCTTGTAGTCGAACTTCGGGCCGGGCGCCGGATTGCCGTTGGGCAGATAAAGGCAACCGACGATCAGCTCCCCGACCGCGCCCTCAATGTAGCGGCTGTGCTCATCGTCCGGATCCCCGGGCAGTCCGCGGCGCGTTTCGATTGGGATCTTGCCGCGCGCCAAGATCGCGACGCCGTTCCAGCCCTTCTGGCCGTGCCAGATCGCGCCGTAACCCGCATCTTCAATCGCGACACGAGGAAACCGCTCGTCCGGCGCCTTCAGCTCTTGTAGGCAAGCCACATCAGGTTGCGCCTCGCGCAGCCATCGCAGCAAAACCGGCAAACGCCCCTTCACCCCGTTGACGTTGAATGTCGCGATCTCACCGCTGACGGTCGCCGCGATCCCCTTCGCCGGCCTTCACTTTCGTTTTCGCTGCTTCCGCACGTCCTGAGCCAATGAGCGGCCCACGTCGGTAACCTCTTTGAACTGGCCCTTCTCGTCGCGCCGGACGAAAGCCTTATTGGTACCTGTGTTGATGAGCTCACGTTTAGCAGCCATTTTCTGCGGCCTTCCGTTGATTGTTTGCCTGGCCAACGCTGATGAGAGAGCCGGGTTTCGCTAGAAGCATCTATCAGCAATTCAACCCGTTTTAATGCTCGTAAATCACCCAAGTCGGGGCCGCCCAGCAGTTGGGTCAAATGATCGATACGCGCGCGGGGCAAATTTTTGAGGCGTGGCCACCAATACGAGGTAATCATGGCTTGGGGAGCCGCGCTCCGTCGCTTGGCGGCTGCTCAACGAGGCTTGTCGTTTACACTTGCGGGAGCAGGTGATCGCTTCGGCTGTTTATCTGCCGCTACAGCAGCGCAGGCGGGCATGTTTGTGATAACGCTTCGGCGCGACAACAAGGCGCGCTGGCTTCTGTCCATGGTCCCGCCGCGTTGGGGTGGCCGACAAGACGCTCTGCGCTTCGATTCACGCCAGGAAGCTCACCGCGCAGCTCTCACCATCCGACTTTCCGGCGATTGGTCGATCGAAGTCGCACCTCCGACTGGTTTGTGACGTTCGTCAGGGCGCCGTGCCGCGTCGCCTGCGCATCTGATTTGCTCAAATCCGATTTGGGCGAGTGAGCCAAGTCGGATATCTGTGCCCGTCTAAACCGCCGCGTTATGCATGGGATCCTCAGTAAAGATGGTCAAATCTGCTGTCCCGAACCTAGCCGATCGGCTGCGCCTTTCGCAGGAAGCCAGACAAGTACAACTCGAGCGGTACCGCGCCGCAACTGCCAGCCCTGAAGCGGCCAAGCGCCGCGAGGAGCGGCAGGCGGTCTTGGCAGCCCGCAATGTTCGGATCGCGGCTCGCCAGGCCGAGCAGCAGGCGCGCAAAGAGCGGGAGGCAGGTGAGCGGGCAGCCGCCGAGGCAGAAGCGCTGCGGGCCGAAACGGAAGCACTTCAGATCGAACAGCAGGCCCGCACGGCGAAGGAGTTGGAGCGGATGCGCCGGGAGACCGCCGAAGCGGCCAAGATGGAAGCAATCCTTGCAGCCCGCCGGGCCGGCCGGAAGGCCAAAAAGCGGCGGGGCAAGTAGCCAGCTTATCGCGCCGGCGGTATTACGATCCTCTCCGGCGCTGGTGACGGAGACGCCGGCTTGCTGTAGCTGAAGACGAGTTGCACGATGCCCAGCAGCACCGCGGCGGCAAGTACGATAAGGACGGTTCGCCTCATCTAAACATCGCGCCGATAGCCGCGCCCCACCTGGCGCCCTCGCCCATCAAGGACGACGTAGCCCATCAGGTGCAACTCTTCTTCAAACTGATCCTCACTCGGACCGGATTCTCTCACCACAAATCTGGTGCGGTCGAGCACATCGACCAGTTCCTCGGCCTCCACCCGCTCCTCAAAAACGAGCCGGTCATATCGAGCGAAATACTGGATCGTGAAGTCCATGCATCACACCAAGCGGCAGGGACAGCTAATGCAGTGGTTACGGTTCACGCGAGCTCACGGAGCAATACCCGGTAAATGCACTCAGCAAGTGCGATCTCGGATGTTCGCCGTCGCCAACATCAGGCGGAAAATGCCGCTTCGCCCCTTCCAGCGTACCGCGTCGCCGGATTTCCATACCTGCACAACGCGCGCCGGGCTGGGACCGACGCGGCGCGCGTTCCTCTGACTTGCTGTACGCGGCTCGCCACCCGGCAATCTCGCTCGTCCCGTCATCTCGCTTTTCACTCCGGCCGGCGCCCGCGCCACTGCGGGCGCCGGGAGATTGCCACGGCGCCGGACCTTAAAAGCAAATTGTGCCTGTCCGGCCGCAGGCCTAGGATCGAGGTCGCAGGCACCGCATACCCGACGCGCCGAGGATTACCGCGGTAATCTCCGAAGCCGCCACCACGTCGAAGAGGTGGAGAGGATCTGTCGACAAGGATGCCGGCCCAACATCGCCCACTCACCGTGAGCCGATTACCGCGGGACTATCCGACGCGGCGCGCAGGCTCGGCCGCCGGCACCGCGCGCGAGCGGCCGTATGACGGCCGTGGCTCCGCCACTGTCTCGGGGCGAGCTGACGATCATCCTCGGGCCGCTCTGGTGACGGGGCGGCCCTTGAGGCGCGTGGGTTGTCGAGGGGGCCCAGCGCCTGGCTCGGCGTCGCGTCACACATCAGCGCCTGCCACATGCACGATTTCGCCTCGAGTTGATGCGTATCCCCTCGGCGGAACGGCGGCTCGACGCCTACCCGCACGAGCTCTCAGGAGGACTGCGTCAGCGGGCGATCATCGTGATGGCACTGTCGTGTAACCCCCAGCTGCTGCTTGCCGACGAGCCGGCGACCGCGCTCGCCGCAACGGTGCAGGTGCAGGTGCTGATCCTCCTGCGCCGGCTGCAGCGCGAGCCGGGCATGGGTATGATCTTGTGACGCATAATCGCGGAGTAGCGGCCGAGATCGCCGATACGCTCGCGGTCATGTACGTCGGTCGCATCGTCGAGGTCGGGCCGGTGGCGCAGGTGCTAAGCGATCCGCAGCATCCCTACACTGCCGGCTTGCCCGCCTCGACGGTTCACAGGCAGGACAAGAGCCTGCGGCACGCGGCTCCTTTTCGACGGCTGCGACGGAGCTGGCCCTCTCCAAGGCCACGATCTCGAAGGCCGTCACACGGCTGGAAAGCCGCCAGAGCATCATCACGCGCGAACCGTCCTCAACAGCGTGAGCGCCAGACTGGCCACTCGATCGTGGGCGATCGAGCGTCAACCCGCGAACGACCGCAAGCCGCAGTGAACTGGACGCTCCGGGGGCGAAATGCGGAATGGGTTACCGCTGTGAATCAAGTCCACCAATGCCGTTCCTATAGCCCCGCCCGCCATGTCGCTGCCCTGACAAAACCTTCCCCCGCTCAGCCGACTGAACCAAGCCGCAGGCAAAATGGTTCCCGCCCCGGTTAAGAGCAGCAGCATTAGCTGCTAGGTCGGCGATACGTGCGTTGACTGGAACACGTAGAGCACCATCGCGGCGACGGCGACTACGAACAGCCCCGCCATTGCCAGCCGAACACCGAACCGCTCCTTACCCGCTTGCCCCCTTCTAACGCCCCGGCGTCCTACAGCTCCCACGGCCTTCTTGACGGGAGCGCGCCATGATGATGTTCCTATTATGTTCTAGCCATACGAGTTAGGCATCCCTGGGCCGCTCGCTAATCCCGTCCCCCTGGCCGGTGGTCGCGTCGGGTACGACGTGCATGATTTTCTGGCCGATCTGCGGGCCGCCGACCTGTTGCAGATCACATGGCCGGAGCAGGGCCAGCGGAAGGGCTTTGAAGTATTCATTCCCCCGCTCTGCGCTCAGCCGCACACGCTCTCTATTGACGTTCGCAACCGAAAGGAAGCCTTCGCGCTGCGGGAGCTTGCCGAGGCCGGATCAACCGCCGTCCATTATGAGGCAGGAGCCGGGCCTCGTTCCCGGCCGGAACGAGCCGCCGCGCACCTATCCTCGCGAACCCCTCATCAGCGCTGAGGTGATTTTGAGTTACCTGGAACAGGCATTCGCCTTATGGTTCGCATAGGGCAAATCCGTACCTTTCGCAGCTAATGCTCTTTAGTTCGTTCGCGTTCATCTTTGGATTTTTGCCGATTGTGCTGGCGGGTTATTGGCTACTCGCCCGCCGTGAGGCGGCGCGGCTTTGGTTTCTGCTCGTCGCCTCGCTCGCGTTCTACAGCTATTGGGACTGGCGCTTCACCCCGCT
>JAFAWI010000138.1 GCA_019241915.1 Alphaproteobacteria bacterium | reverse complement strand
ACGAGTCCGAGACGCAACGACGTTTCCAGCAGATCGACCAGCTTCGCCCCGGCGAGCCACAGCAGCGCCGCCCCGGCGAGCAGCACCGCAGCGCCGGCCACCGCGTGCGCGCGGGCGATCGAACCTTCCTCGCGCGCCTTTTGAAGGCGCCGTGGGGTCGCCCGCTCGGTGCGGTCGCCGGCGCTATAGGTATCGCTCATGGCGTGCCGCGCAACGCGCCGCCGGCAAGCCGCAATCCGGCGTCGATGACGTGCTCGACCGCGGGCACGAAGAACGGCATCAACGCAATAACCGCGGCGAGGCCGACCCACATGAACAGCGAAAAGCCGACCGACATCACGTTAAACTGCGGAGCGACGCGCGAGACAAAGCCAACCGCAAGATGTACGGCGAGCAGCACGGCTATTACCGGCAGCGCCAGCCATACCCCCATCTGGAACAACAGCGCGCCCGCCCGCGCCAAAGTGCGCCAACCGTCGGCGGAAATACCGCTGTCGACGGCGACCGGCACGACGGCAAAGCTTTTGACCAGCACTCCGAGCAATACCAGGTGTCCGTTCAGCCCGACGAACAACAACAGCGCGACCAGACTGAAGAAGTTGGCCATGACGGGAACCTGGAAACCGCTTTGCAGATCGAACATCGTGGCGAACCCGAACCCCATCTGCAGCCCGACAAACTCGCCCGCGAGTTGCATCGCGCTGAGCGTCAGCTGCATCGCGAAGCCGATCGCCAGCCCGACCAGCACTTGCTCGACCGCAAGCACCGCCGTTGCCCAAGTCAGTTCAAGCGGCGGCGGCGGCTGTACCGCGCCGGCAAGCGCGACAGTAACGACGAAAGCGAGCGCCACCTTGACGCGCGCGGGGATCGCCACCGAGCCGAATGCCGGCGCGGCAGCGAACAGCGCCAGGACGCGCAGAAACGGCCAGAAGAACTGCCCGGCCCAACGGGCAAGATCGCCGTCGGCAATGCTTAGCACTCGTTACTCGCGTATATGGCCAGCCGTCGCCGCCGCCCGTTCGATCGACGCCGTCATACGGCCGCCGGCCCACGAGGCGGCGGCGTACAGCACCAGCAGGACGACCAGAAAGCGCGGCACGAAACTCAGGGTCAGGTCGTTGATCCGCGTTGCGGCCTGGAACAGGCCAATGAGCAGGCTGGCCGCGACTGCCCCCAAAAGAAACGGGGTCGCCAACGTCAGCGCCAGCGTCATCATATCGCGCGCGACCCCGACTACGTTGTCCGGCGTCACCGCAGGAACCCCTCAGCCAGCGAGCCGATGACCAAGGTCCAGCCGTTAACCAGAACGAACAGGGCCAGCTTTAACGGCAGCGACACACTGGTCGGGGACAGCAGCATCATGCCGAGCGACATCATGACCGCGGCGACCACAATGTCGATCACCAGGAAAGGGAGAAAAATCAGGAAGCCGATCTGAAACCCGGTCTTTAGCTCCGATGTGACGAAAGCCGGCACGAGGATCGAAAACGGAACGTCGGCCGCACTCTGAAAGCCCTGGTTGCCGGCCAACTTGACGAAAAGTCCGAGATCATCGCGGCGCGTTTGCTTCACCATAAAGTCGCGCAGCGGCCCTTGCGCCTTCGTCACCGCATCTTCGGCGGAGATCTTGTTGTCGAGCAGCGGCTGCAGCGCATCGTTGCCGACACGGCTGAAGATCGGTCCCATGACGAACAGCGTCAGGAACAGTGCGAGGCCGATCAAGACTTGGTTGGGCGGCGTCTGTGTCAGACCCAATGCCTGCCGCAGCAGCGACAGGACGATGATAATCCGGGTGAACGAGGTCATCGTCATCAGGATCGCCGGCAGAAAGACCAGCCCCGCCATCAGCAACAGCAGTTGCACCGGCATCGTATAGGTCTGGCCGCCATGGCCATCCGGCCGCATTTCGAGCGCGCCTATCCCGGCGGCATGGGCCGCACCGGCGGTCGCGGCGGCGAACAGCAGACCGAGCGCCAGACCGAGGCTCAGCCGCCGCGCCATCGCCCCACCGCCTTGCGGACCGCCTCGCCGAACCGATCCTCACCCAGCGCCGGCAACGGCTGATCAAGCTCGCACAACAGCGAAACCGAGGCCGAGCCGATCCCGATCACCAGATGGCGCGGCCCCACGCGAACAACCACCAGCCGTTCGCGCGGCCCGAGCGCGAGTGACCTCAGGATGGCGCAGTCGCGCGCATTTCCGAGCCCCATACCCGGCCGCATTCGCCGCATCGCCCAGAGCCCGGCCCACAACAACACGACGACGACCGTGAGCGTCAGCGACAGCGACGCCAGCCCATCGGCCTCAGTCGGCACGCTTCGCCCCTTGCGTGGGCGTTGGCCGGTTCATTCGACGATCAGCGTGGTGAACAGCACATTCTGGACGAAGGCGCCGTCCGCGCTTCCTTCGGTCAATCGGGCGATGCGTTCTGGCCCGAGCACCGTCGTCATCGTCTTGTTCAGCCGCTCGATCATCGCGGCGCGCACCTTGTTGACACCATCGGGGCTCTGCAAATCGTCGCTCTTGAACGCAAGCAGTACCTGCCGCATCGTATCCTGCAACTCGGGCAGCAAGGCGTTCACCATCTCGCCGGCAGCTGCCCTCGGCAGTTGCAGGCTCACCGCGATCTGCACGAAATGAGAACTGCCGGTGGTGCTCGGCATGCTGACGACAAACGCCTTGAGGTCGAGGAAGAACGGCAGCGGCGCCTCGGCCTGCTTGGCCTCCTTTGGCGCGACATGCTCGCGGCCACCGAAAAAGAAATACCAAGCCGCTCCAGCGCCACCGATCAGCAGCAGCCCGGCAACCGCGACGACGACCCATTTCATCAGCGGACTGCGGCCGCGGGCGCTGCCAAGCTCCAGCGTTGCCGCCTGGTCGATATCGCTCATGGCCGGAGGTTCTGCGCCGCGTCAAAGGTTCAGGGCAACTTGCCGACGCGTTGCAGCAACTCGTCGAGCTCGGCCTGACTCTGCCGCAGCGCCGCGGCCAATTCCTGCTCCGCCGCACGCTCTTGGACGATCTCGTACATCCGCTTCTCGCGCCGGAATTCGACAAGCTGCTGCCACTGCCGGGTACATGCCTGTTCCAGCCGCCCGACCTCGTTTTCCTGGCGGAGCACGACCTCCTCGATCTGGCCGATGAAGCCGAGATAGGTCATGGTTGATACGGCCGGCATACCTTGGCCGAGCCCCGAATTGAGCAGATCGCGATAACGCTCGCGATGCTGTTTCAGCAGCGACAATTTCGTCAGCGCTTCATCGCATTGCTGCTTGAGACGCTGCCAATTGGCCAGCGCGCCGTCACCTTTGCGGCTGGTGACGCCGATCAGTTTGTCCAGGCCCGCCATTTGTCCCCCATTGCCGGGCTATCCGACGATATCGCGCAGCGCCCCCACGCTTTCCGGAAACCGCACTGCCTTATTCATGTCTTGACGCAGAAGCTCGTTGATCGCCGGCTGCAGCGACACTGCACGGTCGAGTTCCGCATCATGGCCAGGCCGGTAGCCGCCGATCGCGATCAGGTCGCGGCTTTCTTCCAAGCGACTGCACAGCTGCTTGAAGCGATGCGATGCCTGAACCTGATCGACCGGCACCACCGCCGGCATGACGCGGCTGACCGAGGCGGCGACATCGAGCGCGGGAAAATGTCCGCGATCGGCAAGCGCCCGCGACAACACCAGATGCCCATCGAGGATCGAGCGCGCGGCGTCGGCCACCGGGTCGCTGGGATCGTCGCCCTCGACCAGCACCGTATAGAGGGCGGTTATGCTGCCCGACCCCTCAAGACCGGTTCCAGCCCGCTCGCACAGCGAGGAAATACGGCCGAATACCGAAGGCGGGTAGCCGCGGCTGGCGGGGATTTCACCGACCGCAAGGCCGATTTCGCGCTGCGCCATCGCGAAACGGGTGAGCGAATCCATCAGCAGCAGGACCCGATATCCGCAATCGCGAAAATATTCGGCGATCGCCGTCGCGCGATAGGCGCCATGCACGCGGCCGAGTGCAGACTGGTCGGCCGGCGCCGCGACGACCACGGCCTTCGCCAATCCCTCGGCGCCGAGGATTCGCGCGACAAATTCCTTGACCTCCCGGCTGCGCTCCCCGATCAGCCCGACGACGACGACGTCGGCGCTGGTGTACCGCGCCATCATACCCAACAGCACGCTCTTCCCCACGCCGCTTCCGGCAAACAGTCCGAGCCGCGAACCGCGGCCGACCGTGAAAAGCGCATTTATTGAACGAACGCCGACATCTAGCGGTTCGTCGACCAAGGCTCGCCGCATCGGGTTCAAAACCGGCCCGAACAGCGGGACCCGTTCGGCGCAGCGAATCTGGCCCTTGCCGTCAAGCGGCGCGCCGCCGCCGTCAATGACGCGGCCCAATAACTCTGGACCGACCGCCGCCTCCATCGTGCGCCCGGCCGGCATGACACGCGCCCCGGGCGTCAGACCGTCGGCGTGGCCCTCCGCCATCAGCAAAACCCGTCCGCCGTCGAAACCGACGACTTCCGCGGGCAACAGCCGTCCCGATTCGGTCTCGACGAAACATCGCTCGCCGATCGCGACATGGAGGCCACGCGCTTCCATCACCAGACCGACGGTCCGGATCAGAGTGCCATGCACCTTGACGCCGCAGTCAAATCGGCTCAACCGCGTCTGATAACGCTCGAGGCGGACGACCAGGCGCTGTGCCAGCGCCGATGGTGGCTGCGCCATCATTCGTCTTCACCGTCAAAGAGCGCGAGCATGACCTCACGCCAGCGGGATGCGAGGGTGAGGTCGACTTGCGCCTCGCCCTCCGGCTTTCGCGGGTTCCACCGGCGGTCTTTGATCGCGGCGCCGTCAGCGTCGGCGACGACGATGCAGCCGCCGGGTTCGATCGCTTCGTCGGCGACGAGGACGGCGCCCTCCTCGACAATCGCAGGCGCCAAACGGCGCACGATATCAAGGTCGCCCGGATTGAGCAGGATGCGTGGCGTCGCCATTTGCAGCGGTACCTTGGCGAGTGCCTCGCGGATCAACCGTGCGAGAAAGTCGCGCGAGCGTTTGACCTCGCTGCCGACAACGCACCGCGCCACTTCGAGGGCCAGCGCTGCCACCGCCTCGTGCACCGGCGGCTCGAGTGAAGACAACGAAGCGCCGAGGGCGGCGACAATCGCCGCAAGCTGGTTCGCCGCAGCAGCAACGGCGGCCTCGCCGGCCTCGCTTCCTTGCGCGAAACCGGCCGCGTACCCCTCCTGACGACCCGCCGCGAAGCCGCTTTCGAAGCCATCGCGGCGCCCCGCAGCGCGCTCCGCCGCGACCGCGGCGGCGCGCTCCTCGCCGTTCTCTTCGCCAGCCGGTTGCGATAGGTCCGCCGGAGCATCGCCATTGCCCGCGGAGGCGCTTTGCCCCGGAGGTGCGGCCACACCGTCGCTTCCGCCGCGCAACGGGGGAAATTGGAACGGCGCTATCGGGAGGCCGGCCAGGTTCGGACGCACGGTCACCGGCCGGTCTGCGGCCAGAGCGTGCGGAGGTGGGCGAGCGCCAGCCGCACCGCGGCGACGCCGAGCTGTGTCGCGGAGACAACGAGCCACGCCCCGACCAGCGCCGCCAAGAGGCGGCTGCCGACCACGATCATTGTGCCCCACATCGGCGCCGCGGGCTCCTCGATCGCCTCCTGATGTTCGACGAACCAGTAGAGCCCGAGGCCGAGCGCCAGCAGCATCGGGCGTAGACCGCCCAGCCTGGCGGGACCATCGGCAGTTCCGGAGGATCGAGCCATGTCCCGCCCGCGACGCGCGACCTACCGCGCCGGGGCCGACGCGGGGTCCGGCACGCTGACCGGCTGCGGCGATGTCGGCGCCTCGCCGGCACCAAATGGCCTCCGCTCGGTCGTGCTACCCAGCAGTCGCGTTTTGGCTGGATCTGTTCCTTCGATCGGCGAGACAACGACAATCGACACACGGCGGTTGCTCGCCCTTCCATCCAACGTATCGTTTGGCCCAACGGGGTGATATTCACCAAAACCGGCGCCGACCATTAGCGTGGGATCGATCCCGGCAGCGACAAAACGCTTGACCACGGAAATCGCCCGGGTCGCGGACAAATCCCAATTCGAATCGAATTGTGCGTTATGAATCGGCACATTGTCGGTAAATCCGTTGACCTGGATCTGGTAGTGCAGCCCAACCAGTATCCTGGCGATCTGGTCGATCAACGGCAGCGCGGTCGGCGTCAATTCGGCCTTGCCGCTGTTGAACAGCAGCGTCTCGTTGATGTCGATGACGACGCCAAGCGACTGCAACGACACATGGACTTGGCCGTTGCCGATCAGTTGCGACAGCGCCTTCGTCAGCTCGGCATAGGCGGAATCGAGACCCTGAACCCGCTGCTCGACCTGCTGACGCAACGCATCGCTCGGCGCATTGACGGCGGCGCCTTCGGCTTGGGCGCGCGCCTCGTTCCGCGCCTGCTCCAGCGCGCGAAGCTGCGCCGTCAGTTGTTCAACAGGATTGTCGCTCCCGCCCGCCGGCGCATATTTGCCGTTTTCGGGCGGCTGCTTCGGGTCTCCGACGACCGGATCTTGCCGAAGCGCCGGCGGCAGGTTTTTCACCTGCTGCTCGCGGGTGATGATCGGCAGTTTCACCGGGTTCGGCATGGCGGTAAACGGCGCTCGCTGCGCGGCCGCGAAGCCGCTGTCCTGAACGTGTGTGGTGCGGCCGATGAAGGCGGTCGAAAAGGACTCCGCCATCTGCTGGAACTTCGACGAGTTGATCGTGGATACCGCGTACATCACAACAAACGTCGCTAGCAGCAACGTCGTGAAATCGGCGTAGGAGATGATCCACCGCTCGTGATTTGGCGGTTTTTCCGGCTCTTGGTTCTTCACAAACGATCTCCCCGGTCACGGCGACGTCATCGTGTTATTCGGCGGGCGCCGGCTCAGGCTCGGCGGCGCTGGTCTCGCCCGCATTGCTTTCGCCGCCGCCATGTTCGAGGAAGCTGCGCAGCTTCATCTCGAGCTGCAGCGGGCTTTCGAGAATGGCGATACCGACAATGCCCTCGACGATCATCTCGAGCCGTCGGACGCGGCGCTTGGCGAGGAACTTGAGCTTGGCCGCGACAGGCAGCAGGAACAGATTGGCAAGGCCGACGCCATACACCGTGGCGACAAAGGCCGTGGCGATGCCTTCGCCGAGTTTCGAAGGATCGTCCAGGTGCGACATTACGGTGATGAGGCCCATGACGGCGCCGAGAATGCCGACCGTCGGCGCGTAACCTCCCATCGCCTCGTACATCTCGGCACCAAGCAACTCCTCGTGCGCCGAGGTCTGGATATTGGTCTCGAGAACGACGCGTATCTGCGGCGCCTCGATCCCATCGACGACAAGCCGTAACGCCTGGCGGATGAACGGATCGGTCTGCTGGTCGGCGACCGGGTCGAGTGCCAGCACAAACTGGTGTCGCGCGATGCGCAGCCAATCGGTGAGCTGGCGCAACATCTCCTCGCGATCGTCCCTGGGTGGAAAAAAAATCCACAGCAGCATCTTCAGACCGCGCAAGAAGATGCTGAGCGGGGTTTGCACGAATACCGCGGCAAGCGTCCCGCCGCCGACGATGATGAAGGCGGATAACTGGATCAGCGAGCCGGGGTTGCCGCCATCGAGCAGCATCGAGGTGATGATCGCCCCGATGCCGAGCACCAATCCGACGACCGATAGAAAATCCACCGGTCAGCCTCCCGAACCCGATGTCGGCGAGGCGGCGCCGGCGCGCCATTCGCCCAGCTCGCTGCGCAGCATCAACAGCGCGCGTCCATGCGCCCGGCATACCGTCGACTTGTCGAGGCCGAGAACCGCCCCGACTTCTTCCATATTCAGTTCCTGTTCGTAATACAGCGACAAGACCAGGCGTTCGCGTTCCGGCAGCGCTGCAATCGATTCGGTAAGATCCGCCATCATGCGGCTGCGGTCGAGCGCCGTCGCCTGGTCGTCCGTCGCCTGCAGCGGCTGCTCCGCGGCCGCATCGTATTCGTCGATCTGAAGCAGCCGGATGCCGGCAATCTCCAGCAAGGCGGCATGGTAGTCGCCGAGGGCGATGCCCATTTCGGCGGCAATTTCCTCGTCCCCGCCGTCGCGCCCGAGGCGCGACTTGACCGCGCGCATTGCCCGCGCCGCCTCTTTCGCCCGGCGGATGGTTCGCACCGGAGCCCACGCCTCGCGCCGCACCTCGTCGATCATCGCGTTGGCGATGGCGCGCTGCGCTACCGGAGCGGCGGGCGAGCCGATGCTGCCTTGCCGCAGCAGACGCAGCACCGCGATCAGCCCTGCCTGGATCATGTCGTCCAGCTGCACGGTTTCCGGCATGCGCGCCTTGAGGCGCAGCGCCAGCCGCTTTACCGCCGGCATGAATTGCCGGATCACCTCACCTTCGTCGACCTGCGCCGCATAGCCGGGCTCGGCCCCCGCTCCCGCCGGCGCGCCACCGCCGGAGTTGGCCTCGCGGCGATCCAGCAGGACCATATCGGCGTCAGTCGGCATTGCCGGGGCTTCCCGCCGTTCGTCCGAGCAGTTCGACGACCTTGATGCGCTTTTGCGCCGGGATTTCCGGATAGGCAAAAACCCAAACCCGCGGACGCACCGGGAGTAGCAGCTGCGCCACCAGGCTGCGCAGTTCCGGCCGCGTTACGAGGGCGGCAACTGCAGCGGCCGCTTCGAGCCGCGTTGCGGCCGCCGCCGCGGCGATCCGTAACTCTTCTGCCAAACCGGGCTCGATGCCAAAGGCGCCGGTGCTCGACGTCAGCTTCACCACGTCCTGGAGCAAGCGCTCGAGATCGGGCTCGAGCGCCAGCACCTGAACTTCAGCCACTGCGCCGAACACTGTTTGCACGATGTAGCCGCCCAATTTCTGACGGACGATCTCGTACAAAGGCGCTGTTTCCTGCGTTGCCGCGGCGCCGTCGATCAATGCGGTGACGATTGTGCGCAGATCGCGGATTGGAATCTGCTCTGCCAGCAGACCGACCAGGACCGCATGCACGACCGTCTGCGGCAGCAGTTTGGGCGTCAGCTCGTCCGCCAGCTTGGGTACCAGCTTGTTGAGGTAGCCCAAGACCGCGTCGAGCTCGGCGCGTCCGAACAGCTGCTCGATGCGGTCGCGCACGACGCGCTCGAAATGGGTGGCGACCACCACCGCAGCGTCGAACACGGT
>JAFAWI010000627.1 GCA_019241915.1 Alphaproteobacteria bacterium | reverse complement strand
TTCGGCTTTCGCTCAAGAAGCAGCACCAGCAGCTCAGCCCGACCCCAGCGCGCCGGCTAAACCCACCTCAGAGCGAGAGGAGAGCGAGCCGCTCAAGATCACCAGCAAAGAGGTTTCGGCGGTGCAGGCTGAGCTTGTGCGGCGCGGTTACTCGCAGGCGACGCCGACGGGCATTCTGGACGCCGAGACACGGCAGGCGCTGCGAACTTTTCAGACCGAGCAGCAGATCGCCGTAACGGGCAGGATTGACGAAGCGACGCTCGCCAAGCTTGAAATCAAGTATCCCGCGACCGGCAACGAAGCCGAAAGCACGCGGCGCGGCGGGCTGATTCCGAAGGCCGGCTATGCGATGAAGGACGGCGCAACGGCCACCACCAACGCCGTTACCAACACCGCCAAGGGCATGAAGGAAGGTGCCAGGAGCGGCCTGGACAAGACTACCAATGCCGCCGGAAACGCCGCCGACAAGACCGGCGAAATGGCTCGCGACGCCGGCTCGGTGACCGTCAATGGAGCGAAGAAGGTCGGGCGCAGCACCGGGCGGATGGCGCAGAAGACCGGCGAGGCCGGAACGCGCACCGGGCGGCGGGTCGGGGAGATCTTCGTCGGTCGCAGCGACGCCGACATCCAAAGCGACGTGCGCGGCGTGCTCCAAAAGGACGAACAGACTGTCCGCGTTGTCTCCGAAGTCAAGAACGGTACGGTCACGCTGAAGGCCGATTCCGGCCTTGATCTGAGCGCCGCCGTCTCAGCCGTGCGCAAGATCAGCGGCGTCAAATCAGTTGTGGTCGTCGCCCGCTGACTCCAAAGATGACCGCCCGCAGGGTTTTCCGATCGAGGTTGCTAGCGGCGAAACCATGCGGGCAGGATGCCCGCGCTCCTGCGGGAGTTGACCCCCGCTTTACTAATCCCGCCTGAATCGGTACGATACTTCTTTATGCCGTTGCGCGATACAGAAGCCTTCGTCCTCCGTACCTATGCGCTCAAGGAAGCCGACAAGATTTGCCTCTTCCTGACCCGTGACGCGGGCAAGTTGCGTGGCGTGGCCTACGGCGCGCGCAAAGTGAAGAGCCGGTACGGGGCGAGTCTGGAACCCTTCACGCAGGTCGCGCTGACCTACTTTCAGCACGAGAACCGCGAACTGGTGAACGTCTCGGATTGCGAGATTATCCGCTCGCAGTTCTTTGCGGTGACGAGCGGCGAGATGCTGGCGGCTTTGCATTACTTGGCCGAGTTGGTAAGCGAATTCCTGCCTGATCACGAGCCGAACGAGCGGGTTTACCGGCTGGTTGCGGCCACGCTCAAGGGATTGGAAAATCTGCCGGACGGCGATCCGGCTCCGCTGGTGCGCTATTTTGAAGTTTGGATGCTGCGGCTGGCCGGTTTCCTCCCCGACTGGCGACTGTGCGCCGAGTGCGAACGCCGCTTCGCGCCCGATGAGTCCATTTGGCTGACGATGGAGGGCGTGCCGAAATGCGCCGATTGCTCGCACCAGCTCGGCGATGACGTCACGCCCGCTGTCCGGGCGGTCTTCAGCCGGGTGCTGGCCCAAGCGCCGGAAAGCTTCATTGCGCAGCCGCCCGACCCGCGCACCCTTCGGCGGATTGAAACCATCGCCACGCGCCTCATCCGGCGCGCGCTCGAACGCGATTTGAAATCTTACGACTTGCTCAACCGGCTCAGGCCGGAAGCAGTAGGCAGCGGGCAGTAGGCAGTGGGCGGTGAGACGGGCTGAGCCCGCACGGCCCGCTGTTTTCCCGCCTACCGCTTACCCCTACTGCCCACCATTCCCTAAGGAGATTCACGGAGAAATGACTAAGAAGTACGTTTACCTTTTTGCTGACGGCAAGGCTGAAGGCACGACCAAGATGAAGGACTTGCTCGGCGGCAAGGGCGCGAACCTGGCCGAGATGACCAACGCCGGCCTGCCCGTGCCCCCCGGCTTCACGATCACGACCGAGGCCTGCAACTCCTACTACGACGCCGGCGAGCAGTTCCCGGAGGGGTTGATTGACCAGGTGCTCGAAGCGCTGGCCAAGGTTGAAGCCGCCACCGGCAAGAAGTTGGGCGGCGCGGAAAATCCGCTGCTCGTCTCGGTGCGCTCGGGCGCGAAGTTCTCGATGCCGGGCATGATGGACACGGTGCTCAACCTTGGCCTGAACGACGCGACGCGCTCGGCGCTCGGACAGATTTCCGGCAACGACCGCTTCGCCTGGGACGCGCACCGCCGCTTCATTCAGCTCTTCGGCAAGATCGTACTCGGCATTGATTCAGAGAAGTTCGAGCACGTCTTCGAGGGCTACAAGCACGGGCTTGGCATCACCGAAGACACCCAGGTAGACGCCGAGACCCTCGCCAAAGTCGTCGCCGACTACAAAACCCTCGTCAAGAAGGAGACGGGCAGCGACTTCCCGACCGACCCGGTTGAGCAGCTGAAGTACGCAATCAAGGCCGTCTTCGCCTCGTGGAACGGGCGGCGCGCCAAAGACTATCGCCGCATCAACAAGATCGCCGACAACCTCGGCACCGCCGTGAACGTGCAGACGATGGTCTTCGGCAACCTCGGCGAAGACTCGGGCACCGGCGTCGCCTTCACGCGCGACGTTTCGACCGGCGAGCGCGTCCTGTACGGCGAATACCTTCAGAACGCGCAGGGCGAGGACGTTGTCGCCGGCATCCGCACGCCGCAGTACCTGACCCGCCGCGCCCGCGAGGCAGCCGGCGCCAAGGCGGCGTCGATGGAGGAGGCGATGCCGGCGGTCTTCGCCGAGCTCGCCCGCGTCTTCGACCTGCTCGAACGCCACTACCGCGATATGCAGGACATCGAGTTCACGGTGCAGCAGGGCAAATTGTGGATGCTGCAGACACGATCGGCCAAGCGCACGGCCAAGGCGGCGCTGAAGACCGCGGTCGACATGGCGGGCGAGGGGCTGATCACGCCGCAGCAGGCGGTGCTGCGCGTCGACGCCGCCGCGCTCGACCAGCTGCTCCACCCGACGCTCGATCCGAACGCGCCGCGCGACGTGCTGACCAAGGGCCTGCCCGCCTCGCCGGGGGCGGCGTCGGGCGTGGCGGTGTTCGACTCGGAAACCGCCGAGCGCCGCGCTGGGCTGGGCGACGACGTCATCCTCGTCCGCACCGAGACCAGCCCGGAGGATATCCACGGCATGGTCGCCGCCAAGGGCATCCTGACCGCGCGCGGCGGCATGACCAGCCACGCCGCGGTCGTCGCCCGCGGCATGGGCCGCCCGTGCGTGTCGGGCGCGGGCGCGCTGGCGGTCGATCTCAAGAGCCGCACGGCGCGCGTCGGCGGCCGAGTCATCGCCGAGGGCGACGTGCTGACCATCGACGGCTCGACCGGCGAGGTCATGGCAGGCTCGGTGCCGACGGTCGAGCCCGAGCTGCACGGCGACTTCGGCCGGCTGATGGAATGGGCCGACACCTATCGCCGGATGAAGGTCCGCACCAACGCCGAGACGCCGACCGACTGCCGCACCGCCCGCCAGTTCGGTGCCGAGGGCATCGGCCTGTGCCGCACCGAGCATATGTTCTTCGAAGCGAGCCGCATCACCGCCGTCCGCCAGATGATCCTCGCCGAGGACGAGGCGGGGCGGCGCAAGGCGCTGGCCGTCCTGCTGCCCGAACAGCGCGCCGACTTCGCCGCGATCTTCACCATCATGGCCGGGCTGCCGGTGACGATCCGCCTGCTCGATCCGCCGCTCCACGAATTCCTGCCGCACGCCGAGGCCGAGTTCGCCGACGTGGCGAGCGCCGTCGGCCTGTCGGTGGACGCGCTCAAGCGCCGCGTCGCCGAGCTGCACGAGTTCAACCCGATGCTCGGCCACCGCGGCTGCCGGCTGGGCATCACCTATCCCGAAATCTACGCGATGCAGGCGCGGGCCATCTTCGAGGCGGCGGTCGATGTCGCGCGCGACAGCGGCCGGGCGGTGGTGCCCGAGGTCATGGTGCCGCTGGTGGCGACGCCGCGCGAGCTGGAGATCACCCGCGCCGCGATCGACGCCGAAGCCAAGGCGGTGTTCGCCGAGAAGGGGCACACGTTCGACTACCTCGTCGGCACGATGATCGAGCTGCCGCGCGCTGCCATCCGGGCGAAGGAGATCGCGGCGCAGGCCGACTTTTTCTCGTTCGGAACCAACGACTTGACCCAGACCGCGCTCGGCATCAGCCGCGACGACGCGGCCAAGTTCCTGACTGTCTATGTCGAGCAGGGAATCTATCCGCGCGACCCGTTCGTGTCGATCGACGTCGACGGCGTCGGCGAGCTCGTGCGCATCGCAGCGGAACGCGGGCGCGGGGCGCGCGGAAATCTCAAGCTCGGCATCTGCGGCGAGCACGGCGGCGATCCGGATTCGATCCGTTTCTGTCACGAAAGCGGACTCGA
>JAFAWI010000607.1 GCA_019241915.1 Alphaproteobacteria bacterium | reverse complement strand
TTGCAACGCGGCCAGCTCTGCCGCGGAACGGCCGGCGCCGGCCAGGATCCGCCAGCCCCGGTCGGCGAACCAGCCGTCGCGCCGGGCCGCGAGCGCCGCGTCGAGCAACGAGCGTCCGGCCGCGCCGCCGCCGGCCGAGACGATCACTTCGCCGGACGGCGCCTCCGGCTCCGCAGAGCGCAGCGCCGGCCCGGCGATGTACCCGGTGTAATGCATCCGCCTGGCTATCGCTGCGACGGCCGGAAACGCGACATCGAACGGGATGAACGACGGGTCGCCGTGCACCAGCACCGCGGCGAAATCGGCATTGACCCGCCCTGCGATCTCGGCGAGCCGCGCCGGCTCGGGGCGCACCGTCGGGATGTCGCGCACCGAGCAGACCACCGGGACGCCCGCGCGGCGCGCCGCGTCGATCAGCGGGTCGAGCTCGAAACGAAACGCGCGGCGCGCGAACGGAAATCCCTCGATCGCCACGACACCCGGCCGCACCGCGCGAAACACCGCGAGCAGGCGTTCGCGCCGGTCCGCACGCAACGCATCGTCAACCGGCCCGCCCTTCTCATTGACCAGCGCAAAGCTCGCGTCACGCGCGCGGATCGCCGGCAAGCGCACAATGTCGATGCCGGGCGCGGCGCCGAGTTCGGCAACGGGCGGGCCGCCCTGCACCAGCGTCACGTGCTGCCCGGCCGCGGCCAGCGCCTCGGCGATCCGCCGCGTGCGCTGCAGATGGCCGATCCCCAGCAGATGCTGGACATGGAACAGCACCCGCCCGGTCACGGCGCTTCGAGCGGCAGATTGAGGCGCTCGATGCGCGGCTCGCCGTCGGCACCGAGCCGCAACAGATGCGCCGCCGACCACGACAGCCGGTGAGGCGGCTTGCCGAGCATGTTCCAGCCGGTCGCCAGTGCGAACACGGCGCGGATGACGCCCTTGTGCGTCACCGCCGCAGTCGGCTCGCCGGCGGCGGCGATCTCGGCGAGCAGCGGCCGCACGCGCGCCTGCACGTCGCGCGGGCTCTCGCCGCCGGGTGTGCGGAAGTCGAGCCCCTGCGCCTCCAAATCGTCGAGGGTTCCGCGAAAGCGGTCGCGCAGCTCGGGCAAGGTGCAGCCTTCCCACTCGCCCCACGACATCTCGATCAGCCGCGGCTCGACGCGCGGGACGATGCCGAGCCGATGCGCGGTGTCGAGCGCGCGCCCGAGCGGGCTGGCGATAAAGCGAAACCCGGCAAGCTCCGGCGGCAATCGCCACGCCGGGACCGCGTCGAGGTCGAGCGCGGTGTCGCGCTGGCCTTGCAGCCGCCCCTCGCTGTTCCACACGGTCGGCATGTGCCGGATCAGCGCCAGCAAGGTCATGCTGCGTGCCCCCGCGTCAACGGCGCCAGGATCGCGTCGATCCGCCGCGCCGCCGCCGGGACGTCGTGCTCGCGGCACACCTTGGCGCGCGCCGCCGCGCCCAGCGCGCGGCGCCCCATCGGGTCGATCAGCAGCGTGCGCAGCGCCGCCGCGAACGCCGCTGCGTCGCCCGGCGGGGTCAGCAGCCCGGTGACGCCGTCGGCGACGATGTCGCCGACGCCGCCGCTGGCTCCGGCGACCACCGGCAGCCCGCTCGCCTGCGCCTCGAGCAGTGCCATGCCAAACGCCTCGTTGATGGCGGGCCACGCAAACAGATCGGCGGCGGCGAGATGGCCGGCAACCTCGTCTTCGCCGAGCGCGCGGGCAAAGCGCACGCGGTCGCCGAGCGGCGCCAGCGCCGCCGCAACCGCGGCGTGCGCCGGGCCGTCCCCGATCACCTCCAGCGACCACGGCAGATCGAGAAGCGTGCCCAGCGCCGCGCCGAGCAGCCGGTACGATGTGAGCTTATCGCCCGGCCGCATCATCGCGACGGTGACGAGGCGCGCCGTCTCGCCGGCCGCCGCGGCGCGGCCGTGCGGCCGGATCGCCGCGTAACGCGCGGCGTCGACAAAGGGCGCGAGCGGCATAAAACGGCCAGGATCGGCCAGCAACGGCAACACCCCGTCGCGGTCGGCGCTGTTGAGGCCGATCACCCGGTCGGCGCGGCGCAGCGCCGCCGCGACGGCCCGATGCCCGATATCCCACGGGCCGCCGGCGCGCTTGGCGGCAAACGACGCCTCGGCGACGACATAGGGAATACCGAGCCCCGCCGATACCGCCGGACCGAGCCAATCCGGCGCCTTGTAATAAAGGTGGTAGGTGAACCACAGCTGGGGGGCGCTGTCCCGCCGTGCGCGCCAGCGCGCGATCAGCCGCCCGGCCGCCTCGCGGCCGTGCGCGGCCAGCCGCTTCTGCCGGAACGGCCGGCCGATCGGATCGAAGCTGCGCAAATGCGAGGCGAGAGCCGGCTCGTGCCCGGCGAGGCGCAGCGCCGCGATGAACAGGCGGGCGATCTGCCGGTCGCCCGACGGCGTCGGGTGATCGGGCGGCTTGAGCGGCGCGTAAACCGCGATGCGCATCGCCAATACGCCGGCCCTGTGCTGCGCGCTGCCTCGCTCAGGCGCGCGGACCGCCAGCGATGTAGATCACCTGGCCCGAAATAAACGACGCCTCGTCGCTGCACAGAAACGCGATCAGGTTGGCGACATCGCGCGGCACCCCGGCGCGCCGCACCGGGATTTCGCGGGCGCGCTCCTCCTTCCATTCCTCGGGGTCGCGGCCGAGCCGGACCGCGGTCGCGCGCGTCATCTCGCTGTCGATAAAGCCTGGCGCGACCGCATTGGCGGTGATGCCGTAGCGGCCCAATTCGATCGCCAAGGTTTTCGCCATGCCCTGCAACCCGGCCTTGGCGGCCGAGTAGTTGGTCTGGCCGCGGTTGCCGAGCGCCGACACCGACGACAGGTTGACGATGCGGCCCCAGTTGCGCTTGACCATCTCGCGCTGCGCCGCACGCGAGCACAAAAACGCGCCGCGCAGATGCACCCCGGCGACCGCGTCCCAGTCGTCCTCGGTCATCTTGTGGATCAGATTGTCGCGGGTGATCCCGGCGTTGTTGACGAGGATGTCGAGCGAACCCAGCCGCAGCACGACCTCCTCGACCATCCGCTCGACTTCGTCTGCTTTGCTGACATCGGCCCTGACCGCCGCCGTCTTGACGCCGCAGCGCGAGGCGATCTGTCCGGCCGTCGCCTCGGCGCCGGCGAGGTCGAGATCGCACAGCGCGATCGCCGCGCCGTCCTCGGCCAGCCGTTCCGCCGTCGCCGCACCGATCCCGCGCGCCCCGCCGGTAACCAGCGCCACCCGTCCCTCCGAACGTCCTCCTGCCATTGCAAACCTCACATTTCCCGCTTCAGCCCAGCCTGTCTCAGCGTCACCGGCCACGCAAGGAAACCGATACTAAAGCTATTGCTTAATTATCGGCGACGTGATAGTTAGGCAGATGCTTAACCAATCGCCCGATCTGGACCGTGTCTTTCACGCGCTTGCCGATCCGGCGCGTCGCGCGATGGTCGAGCGGCTGAGCCAAGGGCCGGCGCCGGTCAGCGAGCTGGCGCGGCCGCTGCCAATGTCGCTGCCGGCAGCGATGCAGCATCTGGGCGTGCTGGAGGCGGCCGGACTTGTGCGGTCGAGCAAGGCGGGCCGCGTGCGCACCTGCGCGATCGAGCCGGGAGCACTGAGCCAAGTCGAGCAGTGGATCAATGCCCGGCGGGTCGAGTGGGATCGACGCCTCGATCGGCTGGGCGAATACCTCCAAACCATGGAAGACGAGGGAGATGGTGATGGTTCGAGCCGGTAATGCCGACAAGGATGCGACGCTGCGGCCGCCGCCGTTCCGCTGCTCGCGAGTGTTTCATGCTCGGCGGGAAACCGTGTTCCGAGCGTGGAGCTCGGCCGAGCACATCTCGCGCTGGTTCTGCCCCGAGACTTTTACAATCCCCGAAGCCAAGGTCGAGATGCGTGTCGACGGCGTTTTCGAGGTTTGCATGCGCGCGCCGGCCGGCGAACAGCATTGGACCCGCGGACGCTTTGTCGAGATCGTGCCGAATACGCGGCTGGTGATCGACACGAATGTCACCGACGACGCGGGTACGACCTTGTTTCGCGCCTACACCGAGGTCGATTTCGCCGACGTGCTCGGCGGCACGCGGATGGATGTGGTGCAGACCTACACGCTGAGCGACCCCTCGATTGGCTGGATGATGAAAGGCGCACCAGAGGGTTGGGCCTCGACGCTCGACAACCTCGAGCGAGAAGTCATCCGCATGCAGGGCGGCGGCGAAACCGGCCGCCGCTCCGTCACCCACGCCAGCTTCAACCTGAGGCGGCTCTACCAGGCGCCGGTGGCGCGGGTATGGCGGGCCTTCACCGATGTGGCGGTGAAGCAGAAATGGTTCGGCGGCCCCGCTGAGCATTGGCAGCTCATCGAGCGGCATATGGACGTCCGCGTCGGCGGCAGCGAGCGACTGAAAGGCCGCTGGGACGGCGGCGCCGTCTCGACCTTCGAGGCCGTCTACCACGACGTCATCCCCAACGAGCGTCTCGTCTACAGCTATGTCATGCATCTCGGCGACAAGAAAATATCGGTGTCGCTGGCGACGATCGAGTTTGCTTCGGCCGACGGCGAGACGAGTGTCTCGGTGACGGAGCAGGGCGCCTTTCTCGATGGCTACGACGATGGCGGCTCGCGTGAGCACGGCACCGGCCTTCTGCTCGACGCACTCGGCGCCTTACTCTTGACGTGAAGCGCGCCGTCGGCGTTAGACCGCCATCCAGCCGCCGTCGACGTTGTAGCAGGCGCCGGTGACATAGCTGGCGCGGTCGCAGCAGAGCCAGACCACCATCTCGGCGATCTCGTCCGGCTCGCCCATGCGGCCGGCCGGGATTTGCGCCATGATCTGGTCGCCGCGCCGGCGCATCGTGTCCTCGGTCATCCTGGTCTTGATAAAGCCGGGGCACACCGCATTCACCCGGATGCCGTCGTCGACGTATTCGAGCGCTGCGGTCTTGGTCAGGCCGAGCACGCCGTGTTTGGCCGCGACATAGGCCGACGAGGTGGCAAGGCCGATGAGCCCGGCGATCGAGCCGGTGTTGACGATCGCACCGCCCGGCTGCCCCATCAGCTTCTGTTTGCGCATTTGGATGATCTCGGCCTTCATGCACAGCCACACGCTTTTGAGGTTGACCGCGATCATGCGGTCGAACGAATCCTCTTCCCATTCCGCCGTCTTCTTGCCGCTCGAATTGACCTGGTACGGCGCGATGCCGGCGTTGTTGAACGCGCAATCGAGCCGGCCGTAAGCGACCAGCGTATCGTTGAGCATCGCCTCGACATGCTTGGGCCGGGTGACGTCGCCGGTCAGCGTGATCGCCTGCCCGCCGGCCGCATTGACCAGCGCCACGGTCTCCGCTGCGGCGTCGGCGGCGTAATCGGCAACGGCGAGCCGTGCACCCTCGCGCGCCATCGCCAGGGCGGTGGCGCGGCCGATGCCGCCGCCGCCGCCGGTCACCAGCGCCGATTTCCCGTCGAGCATGCCGGGCATCTTGTCCTCCCCTCACGGTCTCGCCGGCAGCATATACTCGCCCGCGGCGGCGAGACAGGACGAGGCGCGGGTTGGGCGTGTGGTGGCGATGGGTGGCGGCGATGGCGCTGCTGGGGTTTCTCGGGCATCCGCCGCCGGCGGCGGCCGAGAGCGCGACATTGCGCATCGTCGTGCCGCTCGACCTCGCCTCGCTGCCGCTGATCGTCGCGGCGCACGACCGGCTGATCGAGAAGCAGGCCGAGGCGCGGGGCGTGCAGCTCGACGTACAGTGGCTGGTGCCGAACGGCGGCAACCCGGTCGACGAGCTGCTGCGCGGCCAGGCCGATATCGCCGCGACGCCGGACCTCGGCGAATTTCTGCTCGCCTGGGATCGGTACACCGGGTCGCCGCAGGAAATCCGCGGGCTCGCCGCGCTCGCACGCATGCCCTACCAGCTGTTGAGCCGCAATCCGGCGATCGCGACGATCCGCGACTTTACCGCCAAGGACCGCATTGCGGTGCCGGCGGTCAAGACCTCGCTGCCGGCGATCATGCTCGAAATGGCCGCCGCCAACGAATGGGGCGCCAAGCAATACGACAAGCTCGACGCGTTGACCGTCGCCCGCAACGCCGAGGAAGCCGACAGCGCGCTGCACGGCGGCAAGGGCGAGATCGATACCGATTTCGCGCGCATGCCGTATGCCGACGACGAGCGCTCCGACCCGGCGGTCCACCGCGTCATGGATTCGTTCGACATCGCCGGGCCGCACAGCGTCGGCGCGGTGCTGGCGACTGGCCAGTTCCGCGATGCCAATCCCAAGATCTGCAATGCACTGGTCGATGCGCTGACCGGGGTCGATGCCTATATCAAAAGCCATCGCGGCGGCGCGGCCGAGCTTTACGTCCGCGCCGCCAAGGAGCAGGGCTGGCAGGTCGAGGACCTGACCGACATGCTCGGCGACCCCGATACCAGTTTCGAGACCGCCCCCGCCGGCACGCTGCGCCTCGCGCTGTTCCTGCACCAGATCGGCCGCATCAAGCACAAACCGGATTCGTGGCAGGCGATGTTCTTCCCCGAGATCCACAAGCAGCCCGGCAGCTAGGGCGGTCAGACCAGCCGCAGCCGCCCCGCGCCGGTTGCCACCGGGGCGTCGCCGACGCCTTCGCGAAGGTGCTTGCTGAATGCTTCCGGCATTGCCCGTGTCGCGACGGCACGAAAGAGGTCGCCGTCAAACAGCAACATCGCGCCCTGGGTGGCGCCGCAAAGGCGGTGTGCTTTTTCGAGGATGGCGTCGAACACCCGCGCGAGGGTCGCCGGGCGATGTGTTGATGACCTGCAAGACCTCGGTCGTCGCCGCCTGTTGCGCCAGGGCTTCGTCGCGCTCGGCCTCGGCCCGGGCCAGTGCGGCTTCGAGCTCGGCTGCGGTCCGCTTTGGGGTTTCCGGTTTGCGCGGCGGCATCGATCCGGTCCGGTGCGGCCTAGCCTAGACAGCGCGATCATAGGGCGTTACCCGCAGTCTCCGCGAGTTCTTTGCAAGGGATGGCCGGCGGCGGCAAAAAAGCCACATTTCCGTGCCAGCCTCTTCCGCTGCTGTGAACGGGCGCGGAATGGACGCAAGCTATTGACCTAAAATGATTTTTACCCCTCGTGCTGTTATTTCCTGCAACCATTCGGCGAA
>JAFAWI010000495.1 GCA_019241915.1 Alphaproteobacteria bacterium | reverse complement strand
CGGCGATGACCCTGTCGCTCTACACCGGGGCGTTCTACGCCGAGATCATCCGCGGCGGCGTCAACTCTATCGAGCGCGGGCAATGGGATGCGGCGCGTGCGATCGGCATGCGGCGGAGCCAGGTCATGCGCCACGTGATCCTGCCGCAGGCGGTCAAGCGCATGGTGCCGCCGTTCATGAACCAGTCGATCATCCAGCTCAAGAACACCTCGCTGGTGTCGACGATCGCGGTCGCCGACCTGCTCTACGAGGGCCAGATGATTACCGCGGCAACCTATCGCCCGCTTGAGGTCTATACGATGGTGGCCGTTCTTTATTTCGCGGTGCTGTTCCCGCTGACCCTCGCGGCGCAGGAGGTCGAGAGGCGGCTCGCCCGCACGGACGCCGCACCCGAGGCACGGCGGCGCGGTCGTCTGATGGCCTTGGCGCGGCTTAAGTGGCGTAGTAGTGCGATTCGAGCAGCAGACAGCCGCCATTCGATTTGAACGGTCCGTGCGCGGCGCCGGGCGGGCGGCAGGCATAGGTGCCCGCACCGAAGTTTTCTCCGCCATTGCCCCGGGCATCGTTGCCGACGGTAAGGTCGCCCTCGACGAGAAAGACCTCTTCCCAATACTCGTGGACAAAGGGCGCCGTGGTGTGGACGCCCGGCTGGAAGCGCAGCAACCGCGTGCGGCTGCCGGTTTTGTTCGTCTCATCGAGCGTCCCGGCGAGGATTTTCTGCTCGATCCCGGGCGGATAGCCTTGTGGCGTTTCCCAGCCGCTCGCCATGTCGATCCGGTGGAATTCCAGGTGTGGCTTGTCGATCGGCATCGGCGTCCTCCGCGCCGGCGGGCGCAGCCGACGCAATAGCCTCCGCCGGCCGCAGTTGCAACTGCCGCGGGGAGAGGACGCGGTGCCTGTACTTGGTCGCGGCGCCCGAGCGGCGCGCGTCGCCGAATTACTTCTGCGGCGCGGAAACCGGGTTTGCTACCGGCGTGTCGGCGTCGGTCGCCAGCCGCGTCACTTGCGGCAGCCGGTCGACCACCCTCTGCGTGACCAGAAAGGTCAGATCCAGCGTTGCCAGACCCACCGCGAAGACGATCAGGACGACGTTGAGGTCACCCGCGACCTTGTCGACCCGTTGCATGAAACCGTTCGAAAGTCGGGTCTTCTTCGATGTTACACGCATGTCGCTGTCAACTCGCCCGCAGGCGAACCCCTTCTAGGAAACCAAATCACAACCATCACCGGCGTGCATGAGCCGGCCTCACCGTTGCGCTCTCTGCCAAACCTAAGCGTTTTGCTGCACTGCACAAGGGCAGCGCCAACAGGTCAGCTATGCGTACCTATGCGTAGGATTGACCCTAAGCCTTCACAATGGCTAAAGCTTAGCGGGCAGCACAGGTTCGGCGCGTCGCTGACCCGGCAGGATTGTAAGGTTAACCGGTTAACGATTTGCTGCACTGCCGCGTTTGGCGACCTCTCGAGCGCCGCGGGTGGGCTGCCCCAAGCGGCGGCCTGCGGCCGCGGGTGCTGGTGGCGGATGCCTGCTGCGTTGCGGCGTTAGCATTTGCGTGGAGGGTTCGCTGGCGATAGATATCGCCCAGGGAACGGCTCCAGCTTGGGCAAGCCGGGGGTACGGCATCAATGCAGGTTTTGCTAAACAAGCGCCGGTATGGCGGCCGGGCGTCGTGCGGCCTTTCGCGCGCCGCGACACTACTGATCGCGATGGCGGCGCAGCCGGCCGCGGCCGAGACGCGCCAGCTCGTCTACGACGTCAAGCACTCGGTGTTTGGCGACATCGGCACCTACACCAATCTGATCGAAACTTCGGGCGCGATCATCACGATCAAGACCGTCGCCCACTTTCTGGTAAAGGCGCTGGGTGTCGGTTTGCACCGCGAAGAGGCGCAGCGGGTCGAACAGTTCCAGGGGGACCGCCTGATCTTCTACCATGGCGTCACAGTCAAGAACGGCGACTCGATCGAGGTCAAAGGCCAGGCGAAGGGCAACAACTTCGTGATTGATTCGCCGAGCGGCACGATCACTGCGCCGGCCTCGGTCAAGCCCGCTAATCCCTGGTCGGTGCGCAGCATCGACTCGACGACGATGATGCGGGTCGATACCGGCAAGGTCGAGAATGTCAAGGTCAGCCCAGGCCATGACACCAACATCACCGTCGAAGGCGCGAGCACCCCGGCAAAGGAATACGACGTCACCGGACCGAGCAACAACTATAAGATTTGGTTCGACAAAAGCGATGTGCCGGTGATGTTCCAGGTTGACGATGACAGCGGGAAGGTTACCTTCACGCTGAAAAAATAGCCGATAAGCGCATTCGTCCCGTTGCTCGCACGGAAGAAGCTGTCGGATGAGCAGCCCTGCACCCACCCTAATCGCCAGTGCTGCCGCGGCACAGCCGCGTTGGTCGCTGGATGACATCGATTGGGGCTCGCTGCGGCCGTCTGCCGTTGCCGAGAGCGAAACGACATTTTATCTCGTCGCCGCGGCGTCTTTTATCGAAGCGACGACCGATCTCTACACCAAGAATCTGATCGAATACTTCTCGGACGACGCCGAAATCACCGAGTGGCTGGCGGCGCACTGGCTGCCGGAAGAGCTGCAGCACGGGCGCGCGTTGCGCCGCTATGTCGAGCTGGCGTGGCCCGATTTCGACTGGGATGGCGTCTATCGCCGCTTTCTGCCGGAATTCGCCGCGCAGTGCGCCGATGATGGGGTCGAGCCGACGCGCAGCCGCGAGATGGCGTCGCGCTGTATCGTCGAAATGGGTACCGCGAGCTACTACCGGATGCTGAGCCAGCTGACCGATGATCCGCTGCTGACCCGGCTGACGCGGCAAATCTCAGACGACGAAGTCAATCACTACAAGCACTTCTACCGCTATCTTCGCAAATACCAGGCGCGCGAGGGGCAGCGCCGGTCGGGGATCGCGCGGGCGCTGTGGAACCGTCTGATGATGATCGACGGCAACGATACGCGCATCGCCATGCGCCACATCTACCGAGCCCGCCATCCTGAGGGCTCGTTCGACGAGCGCATTTTTCGCCGCCTGCGGCGTGCGGCTCGGGTTGTGATCCGGCCACATTTCCCGCACCGCATGTGCGTGCAGATGCTGCTGCGGCCGCTTGACCTGCCGCGGCCGGCGCAGCGGATCGCGCGACCGGCGCTCGAAGCGGTCGCGCGGCGGATCGTCCCCTAACCGGCCCGCTCGACCCGCGCCGCATAGCAACCCGGCGCTGCGAAGTGAATGTGCAGGTAGGCAGCCCGCGGATCGCCGAAGAGGCGCTCGATTGCTGCTTCAAGCTCGCGCCCCTCGAGCAGTTCCCAGCCGACCATCATGGCGTCGCGGTCGAAGGCGCGCACCGCCAGCGTACGGCAGCGCAGCTGTTCGGGCACCTCGTCGATGCGGTCATAGGTCTCTTCGCCCTTGCGGACGTAGATCGCGAACCGCATCCGGTAAGGCGAACCGACCGGGTGATGCTCGTAATTGACCAGGATCAGTTCGTCGCCGGGCTGCGAGTCGGTAAGGCTGACGCGGCACGGGTAACCCGGTTGCCGCGCGTCGGCGATCCTCCGTACGGCGCCGCGCTCGGCGAGCTCGACGTCTGACAGCGAAAACAGCGGCTCAAACGGCTCGGCCGGCAGCCCGGTGATGCGAAAGCTCATGGCTTGTCCCCTCATGTCGTCAAAACGAACATAAGGTCACCGCCGGGCGAATTCTTCCCGCGGTTTGCGGTCTAAATCGATCGAATGGCGGCGGGCGCTAGTGCGCGGCGTCCCACGTCCGGGCCCAGCCGGTGTCGACGACGAGCGGCACCGACAGTTCGCAGTGCGGCGCGCAGGCGCCCTCCATCACGTCCTTGACGAGCGAGGCGGTCGCCTGCGCTTCATCCTCGGTCGTTTCGAACAAGAGCTCGTCGTGCACCTGCAGCAGCATGCGCGCCTTGAGCCCGGCCGCCGCAAGCGCCGCCGGCAGCCGGCCCATCGCGCGCTTGATGATGTCGGCGGCCGAGCCTTGCAGTGGCGCGTTGATCGCTTGGCGCTCGGCGCCCATGCGCTTGGCCGGGTTGGCATCGCGGATGCCGGGGATAAAGCACTTGCGGCCAAAGATGGTCTCGACATAGCCGGCGCTGCGGCACTCGGCCTTGATACGCTCCATGTAATTGCGAATGCCCGGGAAGCGCTCGAAATAGGCGCGGATGTAGTCCGCCGCCTCCGATTGCGGCACGCCGATCTGGTTGCCGAGCCCGAACGCGCTGATGCCGTAGAGGATGCCGAAATTGATCGCTTTGGCGCGCCGCCGGATCAGCGGCGTCATTTCATCGAGCGGCACGTTGAAGACTTCGCTCGCGGTCGCGGCATGGATGTCATGCCCGGCAAGAAAGGCCTCCTTGAGCGCCGCGATGTCGGCGACATGCGCCGCAAGGCGCAGCTCGATCTGGCTGTAATCCGCCGACAGCAGCACATGCCCCGGCTCGGCGATGAATGCCTGGCGGATCTTGCGGCCTTCCTCGGTGCGCACCGGGATGTTCTGCAGGTTCGGGTCGTTAGACGAGAACCGGCCGGTGGCGGCGACGGTCAGCGCATAAGTCGTGTGGACGCGCCGGTCATCGGTATCGATCTGGTCGACCAGCGCGTCGGCATAGGTCGATTTGAGCTTGGTCAACTGGCGCCATTCGAGGACCCGGCCCGGCACCGGGTGCAGCGGCTGCAGCTGTTCGAGAATCGAGGCATCGGTGCCATAGGCGCCGGTCTTGCCCTTCTTGCCGCCGGGTAGTTGCAGCTTCTCGAAAAGAATGTCGCCCAATTGCTTGGGCGAGCCGATGTTGAATTCGTTGCCGACATCGGCATAGACCGCCGCTTCGATTTCGGCGATCCGGTGCGCGAAATCGACCGACAGGTCCGCCAGCGCGCCGCGATCGACCTTGATTCCGTCATGCTCCATCGCCGCCACCGCCGGCACCAGCGGCCGTTCGATCGTTTCGTAGAAGGCGCACATGTGCTCGGCGACGAGCCGCGCCTTCAGCACCTGGTGCAGGCGCAGCGCGGCGTCAGCCCGCTCGGCGACGAAATCGCGCGCCGCCTCGGGCGCGACCTCGGCGAATGGGATCAGGCTCTTGCCGCTGCCCACCAGCTCTTTCATCGGCTTCATCGCATATTCGGCGACGCGGCCCGTCAGCTCCTCGATCGCGTGGTCGAACTGCCCGCCGTCGAGCACGTACGACATCAGCATCGTGCAGTCATAGGGTGCGACGCGGATGCCGTGGCGCAGCAGCCACCGCGCCGCCGCCTTCATGTCATGGCCGATCTTGAGCGTGCCGCGGTCTTCGAGCAGCGGCTTCAATCGCGCCAGCACCGCATCGGCCTGCAGCGCATTTGGCCGCGCCGCGAAATCGAGCGCCTCCTGCCGGGCCGCGCCGCGATGGGCGAGCGGCACGTAAGCCGCGAGACCCGGCGCCAGCGCCAGCGCAATGCCCGCGAGCCCGGGGGCGACCTGCACGGCAACCATGCCGGCTTCCTCGGCCGCCTCGATCCAATGATCGAGACCCTCGAGCGTGTCGATCAGCGCATAGTTGCGCCCAGCCGCGAACGGCGGGAACGCGGGAACGACCGGCTCGCTGTCGCGCGCCTCTTCGACCGTTGCCGGCTGCGCTCCTTCGAGCTTCTGGGCCATGCGCGTGCCGAGCGAACGAAACTCCATCTCGCGCAACCACGGCAGCAGCACGTTGGGGTCGATCGGCTTGACCGCGAGGTCGGACAGCGGGCAGGGCAGCGGCGCATGCGCGTCGAGCTTGACCAGCTCGCGTGACAACCGAGCCTTCGCGGCATGCTCGATCAGGCTTTCGCGCCGCTTCGGTTGCTTGATTTCGCTCGCCCGCTCCAGCAGCGTTTCGAGGTCGCCATAGGTGTTGATCAGCTCGGCGGCGGTTTTGACGCCGATCCCCGGCACCCCCGGCACGTTGTCGACGCTGTCGCCGCACAGCGCCTGCACCTCGATCACCTTGTCGGGGTCGACGCCAAACCGCTCGCGCACCTCGGCCACGCCGATCGGCCGGTTCTTGATCGGGTCGAGCATCGTCACCCGTTCGCCGACCAGCTGCATCATGTCCTTGTCGGACGAGACGATCGTGACGATTGCCCCGGCTTCCGCGGCCTCGCGCGCATAGGCCGCGATCAGATCGTCGGCCTCGAAATTCTCCGCCTCG
>JAFAWI010000398.1 GCA_019241915.1 Alphaproteobacteria bacterium | reverse complement strand
TTCAACCATATCGGCCATTTCGCCGCGGCCGGCCACAACGTCGCCAAGGCGCTGTTCCTCGGCGGCGTGACCCGGCGCTTCCCGGACCTGCGCTTTGCGTTCCTCGAAGGCGGCGTCGGCTGGGGCTGCCAGCTGTTCTGCGACCTGATCGAGCATTGGGAGCGGCGCGGCGCCAAGGGCCTCGAGCGGATGGACCCGTCAAAGCTCAACCGGCAGCTGCTGCGCGAGCTGGTCGACAAATACGGCTACGGCGACATCGCCGCCGAGCTCGACAAGAACGACGGCTGGCCGCTCAAGGAAGATTTCCTCACCGGCAACGTCCCGCCCGACGACTACATCCACTGCAAGATCACACAAAAGCAGGATTGGCTCGACCTCTACGCGACGCCGTATTACTTCGGCTGCGAGGCGGACGACCGGATGAACGCGGTGGCGTTCGGCAAGACCATGCCATTGGGCGCGCGGATCAACGCGATCTACTCGTCCGACATCGGCCATTTCGACGTCATGGACATGCGCGACCCGCTGCCCGAGGCGTGGGAGCTGGTCGAGGACGGCCATATCGGCCAACACGACTTCAAGGATTTTGTGTTCGCCAATTCGGTGCGGCTGTGGGGCACGCAGAACCCGGCCTTCTTTGACTGCACCCCGGTCGCCAAGGAAGCCGCCGCGGTGCTCGCCGCCGCCAACGCGCCAACGCTGCGCGACGCCGCCAAATAGCTTCTCTGCCATCCCGCGACGAGCCGCTTCACACCCTTCCCCGTCGGGGGTAGGGCGGGGGAGCGATAGGCGTATCCGCCCCGGCGAATTGACAAACCGCGCGGACGCCGGGTCAACTGGCCGCGACGGTTTGCAAGGAGCTGCATATGGCGGGGATGCTCGAAGGTCGGGTGGCGATCTGCACCGGCGCGGCGCGTGGGGTCGGCGCCGAAGTCGCCAAGCTGATGGCCAAGGAAGGCGCCAAGGTGCTGATCGTCGACCCCGGCGTCGGCGGCGCCGGCGAGGGCGGCGACCAGCGTCCGGCGCAGGCGATGGCCGACGAGATTAAGGCGGCAGGCGGCGTCGCCGCAGCCAATTTCGGTTCGGTCTCGAACTTCGACGACTGCCTGAAGATGGTGCAGCAATGCCGCGACGAGCTCGGCGGCCTGCACATCGTGTTCAACGCCGCCGGCATCCTGCGCGACAAGATGTTCCACAACATGTTTCCGGAGGATTGGCAGGCGGTCATCGACGTCCACCTGACCGGACATTTTAACGTCAACCGCGCCGCGATCGGGGTGATGCGCGAGCAGAATTACGGGCGGTTGATCCTGGTGTCGTCGACCTCGGGGCTGCTCGGCAATATCGGCCAGACCAATTACGGCTCGGCCAAGCTCGGCGTGGTCGCGCTCGCCCGCATCATCGCGATGGAAAACGCCGCAAAGGGCATCACCGCCAACGTCATCGCGCCGTCGGCCGACACCCGCATGACCCGCTCGGTACCGACCCCGAAAGACCCCGGCGCCGCCGCCGCGCGCGAGGAACGCCTGCGGCGCAGCCGCGCCGACGCGATCGCGCCGCTCTGCGTGTTCCTCGCGTCCGAGCAGGCCGGTTACGTCAATGGCCAAGTGTTTCACCAGCGCGCCGGCGAGCTGTCGCTCTACGGCCACATGCGGCCGGTGCGCATGGTGCACCGCAACGGCGGCTGGACACCGGAGACGATCGCCGAGGTGGCGATGCCGTCATTGCAGAGCGGCTTTACCTCGCTCGACTCGCGCAACACGCATGCCGGGCTGCCGATGGAATAGCCGCTATGGCCCGCCGGCCTTGACCAGCTGGTAGCACCAGTAGAACGAAGTCTGACCGCGCTTGCGGAAGTCGCATTTGGCAAGGGTGTTGCCCTTGTCGAGGAAATAGTGCACGTCCGGCTCCGCCTTGTCGCCGGTCTGCGACATGTCATAGGCAACGGTAACCAGCTTGTAGCCGTCGCCGATCAGGTCGAAGAGGCTCTTGTCGGTCGCCTGCCATTTGCTGGGATGGCCCTCCGAGGCCGGCTGGCCGACTGGCGTCTGCGCCGCCGCCGCGGCCGCGACGATCATCCCCGCGATTGCCGGATACCCCCAATGCCGCATCGGCCCCTCCCTGTTGTCGTTGCGGTCATATTAGCCGAACTTGCCGGTCGTGCGAGGGGGCGCACGACCCGCCGCCTTGGCATTGCGCCGCGTTGGTGAAAAGATGAAACCGCTGGGAATTCGCCCAAGGAGGGCAAGCATGATCACCGCGATCGTCCAGTACCGCCTGCCGCCGAGCATCGACCTCGCCGCCTGCGCGACGCATTTCCGCAAGATCGCACCGGGTTTCCGCGACGTCCCGGGTCTCGTGCGCAAGCAGTTCATCTATGCCGAGGACGGCTGGGCCGGCGGCGTCTATCTTTGGAAGACCCGCGCGGCGGCCGAAGCGTTCTATTCGGGGCCGTGGCGCGACGGCATCCGCGAGCGCTACGGCATGGACCCCCAGATCAAGTATTTCGAGACGGCCTGCATTACCGACAACGCGGTCGAGGCGGTGCTGCTGCCCGAGGCGGCCGAATAGTCAGGGCGGCCGCGCCAGGATTTGCGGCGCGGTCAGCACCGGTGTCGGCACGTTGGTGGGCACGATCTGATAGGTCGCCGCAAACGGCAGGTTCTTGACGTAATCCGCCATGAACTCATTGATCGAGCCGATCGCGCTCTGCGGCACATAGACCACGTCGAATGATTTGAGCAGCGGGTCGACTGCACCTGCGGCCGGCGCGAGCGGAGCGCGGTAGGCGCGCACATGACCGGCGTCGTCGCGTCGGATGACCAGGATCTCGCTGCCCTGCGCGCCCGGCTTGAGCCCGCCGGCCTGCGTCACCGCCCGCTCCAAGGTCAGCGGGAATTCGCTGCGGATGACGCCGGGATGCGCCACCTGGCCTTCGACCCAGACGACTTCCGGCGCATAGGAGCGCACGGTGAGCGACGGTTCCGGATCGCGCAGCTGCTTCGCGTAGAGCGTCTTCAGCCGCGCCGTCGCTTCCGGCAAGGTCAGCCCGCCAACCGCGACGCTGCCGGTGAGTTTTGGCGAGACGGTGCCGTCCTGCCCGACGGTGACCTTGTCGTTGAACTCAGGCGAAAACGGGAAGCGGATTTCGAACACGTCGCCCGCGGTCAGCGTGTGCTCCGCTGTCAGCGGTAGGCCTCCGGCGGGCACCGCGCCCGCCGTCAGCAGCGGCGCCTTGGTTGCGCACCCCATCAGCGCCGACAGCAGCAGCAGCGCGACGACCCAAGCCCGCGGCGGCACGTCAGGTGCCCGGACCCTCGACCGCGATCTCGATCCGCCGGTTTTTGGCGCGGCCTTGCGGCGAGGCGTTCGAGGCGACCGGGTGCGTCTCGCCGCGACCCTTGGCCGAAAGCAGCTTGGGATCGACGCCATGGGCCCGCAGATAGTTCACCACCACGTCGGCCCGCTTTGACGACAGGTCGACATTGGTGGCGATGCCCTGCTTTTTCAGCGGCGGTCCGACCGGCTCGCTGTCGGTATAGCCGTAGACGACGACCTTGCTGTTCTTCAGGCCGCGCAGCTTGCCGGCTATGTCGTTGAGCGCGGCCTGGCCGTTCGGCGTGATGTCGAAACCGTGCGGCGCGAACAGCATGTCGGCCGCGACCGTGTATGTGCTCTGCACCCCTTGCTGACCCAGCTGCGCCTGCAGCGCCTGGTTTTCGGTGCTGAGCTGCCGGTTCGCCGCCTGCGACTGCTCGTAGCGCACCTGCAATTCGTCGTAATCGGATTGCATCGTAATGCAGCCGGACAGCAAGGCGCCGGCGGCGACGACGCCGAGCGGTCCCAGGCGCGCGGTCATTGCCGCTCGGTGCGCGCAACCGCGCTGATGTTCATCGACCACGGCAGCGCCGAGCCGCACCAGATCTGGCGCGCCGGCGGGCCCAATTGGGCGCGCTGGTCGATGCCGCCGACCCGCAGCCCAAAGGTCGACGGGGTCGGCTCGGGCGACGTCGCATAGATCGGCGTGCCGCAGTCGGGACAGAACCCATGGGCCCGCTTGTTCCCGCTCTCCGCCGTCTTGAGGTAGATCTTCGGCGTGCCGCGCTTCAGCCTGAAGGTCCCCGGCAGGCTGGCGATGTTGGTGCGGAACGCCGTGCCGGTCAGCTTCTGACAATCGGTGCAGTGGCAGACCCTGACCGTGGCCGGGTCGACTTCGGCCTCGTAGGCGATGTGGCCGCAATGGCAGCCGCCGGTGATCTTCATCTGCCTCCCCTCTGCCGGATGGACAGGCTTCCCTGCTAGAACACGCCGAGCCCGAGGATGCCGTCGATGGGATCGATGCCGGCCAGCACCCGGCGGCCGATCAGGTCCTTGAGGGTCTCGGTGGTCCCCGCGCCGTGCGTACCATAACGCGCGCCGCGGTAGAAGCGCGACACTGGAAATTCGTCGGTAAAGCCATACCCGCCGTGCACCTGGATCGCCTCGCTGGTGACGCGCAGCGCCATCTCGTTGACGGTAATTTTGGCGGCGGCGGCGAGCAGCGGGTCGGGGAATGGGTTGGCGGTGGCGCAGGCGCGGTAAAGCATCGAGCGGCTCGCCTCGATGTCGCGGTACATCTCGGCGAGCTTCCAGCGCATGCCTTGGAAATCGGCGACCGCGCGGCCAAAAACTTGCCGGTCCTTGGCGTATTTGACCGCTTCTTCGAGCGCGCCCTCGGCGAGGCCCAGCGAAATCGACGGGTTGAGGCAACGCTGCGTGTTAAACGCGCCGAGCAGCTTGCGGAAGCCATCTTCGAGCACGAGGTTTTCGGGCGGCAGCTCGACATCCTCGAAGCGGATTTCGTGCAGGTTTTCGCCGCCCATCGTGTGATAGCTGCCGGTCACGGTGAAGCCGGGCGTGCCCTTCTCGACCAGCACGCAGCCGATGCCGTCGCGGCCGGGCTTTTTGTCGACGCGGGTGAAGACGACAAACCAGCCGGCCTCCTCGGCGCGGCTGATCAGCGTCTTGACGCCGTTGAGCCGCAGCGTGTTGCCGACCTGGTCGACATTGGTCTTGTAGTTGGCGACATCGGTGCCGGCGTCGGGCTCGGTCATGCAGATCGCCAAGAGGCACTCGCCGCTGCACACCTGCGGCAGGATGCGCTTTTTGATCGGGTCGGGCGCGTAGGTCGAAATGATGCGGGTCTGCGCGCCGACCTCGCCCAGCACCGCCATCGCCGTCACGTAGCAGGCCTTGGCGATCTCCTCGAGCACCAGCGCGGTGTCGAACACCGGCAG
>JAFAWI010000184.1 GCA_019241915.1 Alphaproteobacteria bacterium | reverse complement strand
CGGCAAGGGCATGCGCATCGCCCACGACGATCTCGAGCTGCGCGAGGGGTTCTCCTCCGCCCGCAACGAGGCGCGGTCGAGCTTTGGCGACGACCGAGTCTTTATCGAAAAATACATCGAACAGCCGCGCCACATCGAAATCCAGGTGCTCGGCGATGCGCACGGCAATGTCGTGCATCTCGGCGAGCGCGAATGCTCGATCCAGCGTCGCCACCAGAAGGTCATCGAGGAATGCCCAAGCCCGTTCCTCGACGCTGCGACCCGTGCGGCGATGGGCGCGCAGGCCGTGGCGCTCGCCAAGGAGGTCGGCTACCGCTCGGCCGGCACCGTCGAGTTCATCGTCGACCGCCACCGCAATTTCTACTTCCTCGAAATGAACACGCGGCTCCAGGTCGAGCACCCGGTCACCGAGCTGGTGACCGGGCTCGACCTCGTCGAGCTGATGATCCGCATCGCCGCCGGCGACAAGCTGCCGTTCAGCCAGGATGACGTACGGCAACGGGGCTGGGCGATCGAGGCGCGCGTCTACGCCGAGGACCCGACCCGCAACTTCCTGCCGTCGATCGGCCGTTTGGTGCGCTACATCCCGCCCGCAATCGACAACCAGGGCGGCGACGGCATCCGCATCGACAGCGGCGTCACCGAGGGCGCCGAAATCTCGATCTATTACGACCCGATGATCGCCAAGCTGTGCGCCTACGGCGCCAACCGCGCCGACGCCATAGCCCGCCTCGCCGCCGCGCTCGACGGCTTCTATGTCGCGGGCTTGCGCCACAACATCGCGTTTCTGTCGGCCATCGTCCACAGGCCGCGCTTTGTCGACGGCGCCCTGTCGACCGACTTTATCGCCCAGGAATTTCCCGACGGCTTCGCGCCGCCCGCCGATTTCACCGAACCCGACGCCGTCATCCTCACCGCCGCCGCGGTCGCCGAGCGCCCGCTCGCCGAGAGCGAGGGCGCGCCCGCGCTGGCCGCCGTCACGGTGCTGCTCGACAGCGCGCCGCACCCGGTGTCGCTGCACGACGAGCCGGGCGGTTATGCCGTCGGCCACAATGCCGCAACCTGTTTTGCCGCGACCGACTGGCGGCCCCGCGAGCGGCTGCTGCATCTGCGCCTCGACGACGATGTCGCCACCGTGCAGATCGAGCGGCTGCCGGGGCGCGCCTTCCGTTTGACCCATGCCGGCGTCATTCGCCGCGCCCAAGTGCTGTCGCCGCGCGCCGCCGCGCTGTTGCGCATGATGCCGGTGAAGGCCGCCGCCGACACCTCGCGCCAGGTGCTGTCGCCGATGCCGGGACTGCTGTCGGCGCTGGCGGTCGCGGAGGGACAGGAGGTCAAGGCGGGCGAAGCGGTCGCCATTGTCGAGGCGATGAAGATGGAGAACGTGCTGCGCGCCGAGCGCGACGGCACCGTCGCCCGGCTCTGCGCCAAACCCGGCGACAGCCTCGCGGTCGACCAGGTCATCCTCGAATTCGCCTGATGTCCGAATCCGCGGCGCGGGGCCGGCGCCGTAAACTGCCGCGGGTACGGCAGCGCATCCGATAACCATGCGCACGGTCCGCCTCGCGATCACCGGCCGCGTGCAGGGGGTCGGCTACCGCATCTGGGCCGAGCGCACCGCCGCTGCGCTCGGCCTGCGCGGCTGGGTGCGCAACCGCAGCGACGGCACGGTCGAGCTGCTGGCGACCGGCGAGGACGAGGCGGTGTCGCGCCTGATCGAAGCCTGCCGGCAAGGCCCGCGCGCCGCGGTCGTGACCGATGTCGCCACGTCAGGTGCCGAAGACGACGGCAGCACCGGCTTTTCCACCCGCCCCACCACATAAGCCTCACCTTCCCAGGCCTTCGGCGCGGGCCCCTCCCCCTCTCCCACATGCGGGAGAGGGAAGATCACGCAGCGGGCGCGAGACGGGTGAGGCGTGTCAGCCCACCTCCATCGGCAGGCTGTCGTCCTTGGCCCACTCCGACATCGAGGCGTCGTAGAGCCGCACGTCGGGGTGACCGAGCATGACCAGCGCGTGCGCGGTGGCGCTGGCGGCGATCCCGCCGCCGCAATAGGTGATGACCTGCTTGTCAAAGGCGTGCACCGCCTCAAATTGCGCGCGCAGCCGGTCGGGCGGCAGAAACGTGTTGGTCGCCGGATCGACGAGACCGACCGTCGGCACATTGACGCTGCCCTTGATCC
>JAFAWI010000636.1 GCA_019241915.1 Alphaproteobacteria bacterium | reverse complement strand
CGACGGCACGATGGACTGGCTGTGGCCGGCGGCCGAAAAGGCCGGCGTTCCGATCGCATTGATGGCCTCAAACCACCTGCCGCTGGTCGGGCAGATCGCCGAGAAGCATCCGGGCCTCAAGCTGATCATCGACCATTACGCGCGGGTGCGCGGCGGCGCCGACGACGCCGCGCACGGCAACCAGCCGCAGCTGCTGGCGCTCGCCAGGCACAAGAATGTCGCGGTCAAGTGCACCGGCGCACCGGGCAATTCTTCGCAGCCATACCCCTACCGCAACATCCACAAATACACCCAGCAGATCGTCGAGGCGTTCGGCCCCGAGCGCAGCTTCTGGGGCACCGACATCACCCGCATGCCGTGCTCGTGGAAACAGTGCGTGACGATGTTCACCGAGGAGATGCCGTGGCTCAAAGGCCGCGACCTCGAAATGGTCATGGGGCGCGCGGTCTGCGACTGGCTCGGCTGGAAGCTGCCGGGCTGACGGCGGCGCGTCGTCGCCGGGCCGGCCGCGTCAGCGGTCTACCCAGGCGATGCGCAGGATGTTGGTGGCGCCGGGGGTGCCGAACGGCACGCCGGCGGTGATCACGATGCGCTGGCCGGGCTGCGCGATGTCCTCGTGGTGGGCGGCGCGCACGGCCTTCTGCACCATGTCCTGAAAGCCGCGGATGTCGGCGCTGTGGACGCAATGCGCGCCCCACAGCAGCGCAAGACGCCGCGCCGTCGCGAGGTGCGGCGTCATCGCCAGGATCGGCGCCGCCGGCCGCTCGCGGGCGGCGCGTAACGCGGTCGCGCCCGAGCTGGTGAACGAGACGATCGCCGCGGCGCCGACCGTCGCCGCCACCTGACAGGCGGCCGAGCTGATCGCGTCCGAATTGGTGTGCTCGTGCTCCAACAGCTTGGTCTGCAGGCTCGGGAAATAGAGCGGGTCTTCCTGCACGCGGCGGGCGATGCGGTCCATGATCGCCACCGCTTCGACCGGGTATTCGCCGACCGCGGTCTCGGCCGACAGCATCACCGCGTCGGCCCCCTCGTAGACCGCGGTGGCGACGTCCGACGCCTCGGCTCGGGTGGGGGTCGGCGCGTTGATCATCGACTCGAGCATCTGTGTGGCGACGATCACCGGCTTTCCGGCGAGGCGGCAGGAATGGATGATCTGCTTCTGCACCGTCGGCACGTCTTCGGGCGGCATCTCGACGCCAAGGTCGCCGCGCGCCACCATCAGCCCGTCGGCGAGATCGATGATCTCGTCGAGGCGGCGGATCGCCGACGGCTTTTCGAGCTTGACCATCAGCCCGGCGGCGTTGCCGACGAGCTTGCGGCCCTCGGCGACGTCCTCTGGCCGCTGCACAAACGACAAGGCGACCCAGTCGGCGCCGTTTTCCAGAGCGAAAGCGAGGTCGGCGCGGTCCTTATCGGTCACCGCCGAGATCGGCAGCACGCAATGCGGCAGGTTGACCCCTTTGTGGTTCGACAGCGTGCCGCCGACCACGCATTGGGTGTCGGCGTAGTCGCGCCCGCAATCGACGACCTTGAGCCGCACCTTGCCATCATCGACCAGCAGTTCGTTGCCCGGCTGCAGCGCGGCAAACACCTCCGGATGCGGCAGCGGCGCGCGGCTGCGGTCGCCCAGCCCGCCCTCGAGGTCGAGCCGAAACGCCGCCCCGGCCTCCAGTTGCACCCGGCCTCCGGCAAAATCGCCAAGCCGCAGCTTCGGCCCCTGCAGGTCGGCAAGAATGCCGATCGGCCGGCCGGTGTCGCTCTCGACGCGGCGGATGGCGGCAAACAGCCTCCTGTGGTCGTCGTGTGTGCCGTGACTGAAATTGCAGCGGAAGACGTCGACCCCGGCGTCGAACAAGGCGCGCAGCATCGCCGGGCTCGCACTCGCCGGCCCCAGTGTCGCGACGATCTTGGCGCTGCGCTGGCGCCGCAGCGGCGCCTTGCGCGGCCGCGCCGCGCGCTCAGCCGCGTGGCCGGGGGAAAGCGAGGATGGCGCGAAAGTCGTTGACATTGGTCAGCGTCGGTCCGGTCACGATAAGGTCGCCGAGCGCGGCGAAGAAACCGTAAGAATCGTTGCCGCCGAGCGCGACCTTGATGTCGAGGCCGGCCGCGGCGGCGCGGGCGATGCTATCAGGAAATAAGATCGCTCCGGCATTGTCCTCGGTTCCGTCGATCCCGTCGGTGTCGCAGGCGAGGGCCGCGATGCCGTCGGCGCCGTCCAGCGCGGCGGCCAGCGCCAGCAGAAATTCGCTGTTGCGCCCGCCGCGGCCCTCGCCGCGCACCGTTACCGTGGTTTCGCCCCCCGACAGCAGCACCGCCGGCAGCGGCGCCGGCCCCGCGCCGACGCGCAACCGGCCTGCGGCAAGCTGCAAGGCAATTGCGGCATGCATGAGGCCGACATCGCGCGACTCGCCCTCGATCCGGTCGCTCAGCACGATCGGGGTCACCCCGGCCGCCTGCGCCGCGTCGGCCGCCGCCGCCAGCGCCTGCTGCGGGCTGGCGACCAGCGTATAGCGCGCGGCGGCGAACAGCGCATCGCCGGGCTTTGGCGTCTCGTCGTGTGCCGCCTCCAGATGCGCGATCACCGCCGCCGGCTCGGCAACGCCGTATTTCGCCAGCACTGCGCGCGCATCGGCAAAGCTGGTCGGGTCGGGCACCGTGGGACCCGAGGCGATCACCGCCGGGTCGTCGCCCGGCACGTCGGAAATCGCCAATGTCACGACCCGCGCCGGGGCGGCTGCGGCGGCAAGGCGCCCGCCCTTGATCGCCGACAGATGCTTGCGCACGCAGTTGATCTCGCCGATCGTCGCGCCGCAACGCAGCAACGCGCGGGTCACCGCCTGCTTGTCGGCGAGCGTCAGACCTGGCGCCGGCAGCGCCAGCAGCGCCGAGCCGCCGCCCGAAACCAAAAACACCAGCTGGTCGTCGGCCCCGAGACCGCTCGCGAGCTCAAGAATACGGCGGGCCGCGGCCTCGCCGGCGGCATCGGGCACCGGATGGCTGGCTTCGACCACCTCGACCCGCTGACACGCGACCGCATGGCCGCGGCGGGTGACGACCAGCCCTTCGAGCGGCCCCGACCACCGCGCCTCGAAGGCGCGCGCCATCGCCGCCGCCGCCTTGCCGGCGCCGACCACAACCGTGCGGCCGGCAACCGGCGACGGCATCGCCGGCGCGATCGCGCGCGCCGGCTCGGCGGCCGCGAGCGCAGCCTCGAACAGGCGGCGCAGCAGGTCGCGGGCGAATTCCTGCGGCGCGACGCGATCGCGCGGGTCCACGGCCGGATTCCGTCTTGCCAATCCCGGCGCCATTTCATATCGAGCGCGGCGGAAAGACCAGCGCTGGATCGGGGGCCACGGCACCAGCCCGCTGCTACCGGCGGCAGGCCGCTTGCCGGCCCCGCCGCACGCGAGGAGACGACGGTTCGATGACGCTCCGCCGCCGCGGAACGACGACGGGTGCGGCGCTGGCCTTGTTGCTGGCGCTGAACCCGACGCTCGCCCAGTCGCCATCGTCGCATCCCGCCGCGCCGCCGCCGCCCGCCGCCGCACCCGTCGACCCGGCTGCCCCGGCTCCAGCGCCGGCCAAACCGGCCGCTGCGGCCGAAACGGTGCCGCCCGCGGCCGAGTTGCCGTTTGCCGAACTGTTCTCGCAGCTCGCCGGCCGCCTGTCCGGCGTCGTCGTCAATATCTCGACGACGACAGCCGCACCGCCGCCGACCCCGAAAGCTTCGCAGGATGCCGGGCCGTCGCCCGCCCCGGGTTCGCCCGGCGCCTCGCTCGACGATCTGTTTCGCGATTTTTTCGGCGACCGGGGCGCGCCCAACGGCGCGCCGGGGCCGCGTGTGTCGTCGCTCGGCTCTGGATTCATCGTCGATCCGTCGGGGCTGATCGTCACCAATGCCCATGTCATCGCCAATGCCGACCAGATCACGGTGACTTTGAGCGACGACACGGTGCTCCAGGCGCAGGTGATCGGCCGCGACATGGTCACCGACCTGGCGCTGCTCAAGGTCGAGGCGAAACAGCCGCTGCCGGCGGCGAGTTGGGGCGATTCGGGCAAGGCCAAGGTCGGCGACTGGGTGCTGGCGATCGGCAACCCGTTCGGCCTCGGCGGCACGGTGACCGCCGGCATCATCTCGGCCACCGCCCGCGACATCCACTCCGGCCCCTACGACGACTATCTGCAGACCGACGCCTCGATCAACCGCGGCAATTCGGGCGGACCGATGTTCAACCTGCAGGGCGAGGTGATCGGCATCAACACCGCGATCTATTCGCCGTCGGGCGGCTCGATCGGCATCGGGTTTGCGATCCCGACCGCGCTGGCGCAGCCGATCATCGAGCAGCTCAAGACCACCGGAAAGGTCGAGCGCGGCTGGATCGGCGCACGCATCCAGCCGGTCACCGACGACATCGCCGAAAGCCTCGGCCTCGACAAGCCGCGCGGCGCGCTGATCGCGTCGATCGACCCGGCGAGCCCGGCAACGCAAGGCGGCCTCAAACCGGGCGACGTGATCCTCAGCTACGATGGCAAGCCGGTCGAGCGCAGCCGGCAGCTGCCGCGTCTGGTCGCCGATTCCGCACCGGACAAACCGGTCAAGCTGACCGTCTGGCGCGATGGCAAGGAAGTCGAGGCGACGTTGACCGTGGTCGCCTACAACCCGAACCGCCCGGTGCCCCAGCCGCCGCAGCCCGAGCAGCCGAAGCCGCCGCCCGCGGTCGATGTGCTCGGCCTCAAGGTCGCCAAGGTGACCCCCGAATGGCGCAAATATTTCGGGTTGCCGGAGGCGGCTCGCGGCATCGTCATCGTCGAGGTGCCGCAGAACAGCCCCGGCGCCAGCCAGGGGTTGCGTGCGGGCGATCTCGTCGCCGCCGCCGGCACGGCGCCCGTCACCAGCCCCGAGGACGTGCAGCAGCAAATCGCCGCGGCCAAAAAAGCGGGCCGCAAGAACATCCTGATTCGCGTCGAACGCGACGGCAATTTCCGCTTCGTCACGCTGCCGACCGAAACCGGCTGAACCCTGGGCTCACCGTCTGGTTGCCGATATCCCTCGCCCGAACCGCGGCGGAGCCGTCAGCGCGCCTCACCGGCGAACAGCTTGCCCAACCGCAGCCGGTCGACCATGCGGCCGTCGATCAGCGAATAGCTGCGCATCCTAACCTCGACCTCGTAGCCGAGCGCGGCGGCGAAGGCGCGGCCGGGTGCATTGGGGGCCTGCACCGAGGCGGTCAGCCGGCGCACACCTTGATCGAGCGCCCAACTCTCGATGCGGTCGTGCAGCCGGCGCGCCAGCCCGGCGCGCCGATAGGCCGGCAGCACCGCCACATTGACAAAAGCATCGTGTTGCATCCGGAAACCGTATTCGATACTGCCCGCGGCAAAGCCGACGATGGCGTCGCCGCCCGGCGCGGCCGCCACCAGCCACAGCCGGGGGTCGGTCGGCTTGGCGGCAATGTCGCGCTCGATCGCCTCGGCCGGCGCGACCTCGCCCGCGAGCTTCAACGCAAACGGCATTGCCGCCGACATTGCCTTGTCCCACGCGCTGAATGCCGCGCCATCGCCGGTCCGCATCTCGCGCAGTTGCACCTCGGGCCCGGCCGGGCGGCCGGCCGGCCGCTCCTCTTCCGCGACGGCCGCACCGAGCGGCCGGCCGGGCAGCGGTTCGAGCAGCTTCGCCATCCAGAAATCGTCGGTCCAGGCGCCCC
>JAFAWI010000622.1 GCA_019241915.1 Alphaproteobacteria bacterium | reverse complement strand
TCGCCCGCGCTCGGGCAGGACACCGCCGAGGTGCTGCAGCATTGGCTCGGCATCGATGCGGCGCGGCTGGCGGCGCTGAAGGCCGAAGGCGTCCTCTAGCCCGGTTGCGGCGGTGTCGGAACTTTCGCCTCTCTCCGGTTGTTGTTCGTGCGAATGCCGGGTCTTCCGGCCTTCGCCAGCGCGCGACGCGGTCGACGGCAGCTCGAGCTCGGCTGCCGCGGACCGCGCCCGCGCGGCTCGGCGGTTTCATGATCCGCTTTTTTTGGTACTAGCTGCATCGCACCGACCCCGTCACGCGGGCGCACCGGCACACATCCGACCTTAACGACAAGAGACAACCCGATGCGGTCGATCGTTTCGCTTTATCTCGTTATCGGGATCATCCTGCTCGTCCTCGGCTACTTTGCGACCGGGCCCTGCCCCAACAAGAACACCGACGTGGTCAACGACGTCGTCTTTGTGCTGACCTGGCCGGTCGGCCTCTACGGTTATGTCGTCACCGGCAACATGACGCCGACCGAGTGGATGCACGCGCAGGCCTGCGAAGGCGGACTCGGCTCGCATCATGACACCGCGCCCGAAAAGCCGCTGACGCAGTAGGCTCAGCCGAGGCCGAATTCGGGTCCGGCCGCGCGCCGCAGACGTTCGCCGATGTCACGGCCCAAGGCCGCCGCGTCGGCCGCCGCGCCGCTGCCCTCGGCATGGCGCTCGGCGCTGCCGTCAGGCGCAAGCAGCAGCGCGCGCAGCCGTAACCCCGCAGTCCCCAGATCGGCAAAACCGGCAATCGGCGTGCGGCACGAACCGTCGAGCGCCGCCAGCATCGCCCGCTCCGCGGCGACGCAGGCGGCGCTCTCGGCATGATGCAGCGGCGCCAGCGTCTCGCGCAGCGGCGCGTCATCGGCCCGCGCTTCGATCGCGAGCGCGCCCTGACCTACCGCCGGCAGCATCGCCTCGACCGGCAGAATCTCGGTGGCGACATCGGTGCGGCCGAGTCGCTGCAGCCCGCACAGCGCGAGCAGCAGGCCGTCGCATTCGCCCCCCGCCAGCTTCGCGAGCCGCGTATCGATATTGCCGCGGATCGGCGCTGGCGCCAGATCGGGCCGCCGGCGCAACAGCTGCGCCTTGCGGCGCAGCGACGCGGTGCCGATCCGCGTGCCCGGCGGCAGCGTGTCGAGCCGCGCCCCATTGCGCGTCACCAGCACGTCGCGCGGATCGTCGCGCGGCAAGACGCAAACAATGGCGAGCCCGGCCGGCAGCACCGTCTCCATGTCCTTCAGCGAATGCACGGCGAGATCGACGCGGCGGTCGAGCAGCGCCTCCTCGATCTCCTTGGTGAACAGGCCCTTGCCGCCGATCTCGGCGAGCAACCGGTTCTGCACCCGGTCGCCGGTGGTGCGGATCACGACGATCTCGACGGCGTCGGGCGCGGCAAGCGCCGGATGCGCCGCGGCAAGTCGGTCGCGCACCAGATTGGCCTGGTAGAGCGCCATGGCGCTGCCGCGCGTGCCGATGCGAAGGGGCCGAGCCACGTCCGATCCTCGATAAGGCCGGCGGTGTTTTACGCGGCTTACTGATCGGCTGGAAGCGGTGTCGGCAGCAACGGCAGCTTGTGCGTCAACCACAGCCAAGCGATCGCAAAGGCCAGCGAGACGACCGCGATCGGCACACCGGATTGGGCGTGTTCGCGGAATGTCAGCGGCGCGCCCATGCGCTCGGCGCGCTCGGCGATCAGCACATTGGTCAGGCTGCCGGACAGCAGCAGGTTGCCCGACAGGGTCGAGAGTATCGTCAGCGAGTAGAGAACGAAAGGCGTCGGGGTCTGCCAAATCTGCAGCAGCAGCATCGTGCTCGGCAGGCTGCCGATCGTGTTGCTGGCAACAACGCTAAACAAGGTCAGCGGCACCAGCCCGTTGGGCAGCAGCGTGTGCGCGGCAAGGAAGTCTTTGACCTGCGCCGCGACTCCCGCCTGGTTGAGCGTGCCGGTGATGGCGAACAGGCACGCCATCAGCAGCAACAAGGGCCAGTCGACCGCGGCGATCATCGTGCGGCTGGTGATCTTGCGGTTGGCGAGCAGCACCGCGGCGATAAACAGCGCGCCGACCTCGCGCGGCAGCGGGGTCAGGAACAGCAGGAACAGCGCCGCCAGCGCCACCGCGCCCTTGATCGTCTGGTTGCGGTCGAACGGGTGCGAGACCACCGGCGGCAGCTCGGCCGGGTCGGCCGGCTCGGCGGCGAGCATCCGCCGCCGCCACTGCAGCCACACGACGACGAACACGGTAATCAAGGCGAACGACGCGGGAATGCCGCAAATACCGATAAACCGCCAGAAGTTGAGCCGGCCGATCTCGCCGACCAGGATGTTCTGCGGGTTGCCGATCAGGGTGGCGGCCGAGCCGGCATTGGTCGAGGCCGCGAGCGCGATCGCGAACGGCCGCGGGTCGAGGCCGCGCGCCCTGGCGCCGGCGATCAGCAGCGGCGCAATCGTCACGATCAGAATGTCGTTGGCCAGCACCGCCGCGAGGCAGCCGCCGACTGCCACGGTCAGCGCCAGCAGCACGGTCGTGCCGTGCCGCGTGCTGGTAAAGCTGCGGGCGCACAGATCGATAAACCCGGACTCGGCAAACTGCGCCGAGATGATCATCATCGCGAACAGCAGCGCCAGGGTCGGCATGTCGACGTTGCTGCCAAAATCGTCGAGCGTGATCGCCCCGGTGACCAGCAGCGCGATGACCGCCAGCAGTGCGATCCCGGTACGGTCGACCTGGAGCCAGGCAATACGCCCGGCCGCCATTCCGGCATAGGTCAGAATCAGAACGAGGAGGACGAGGGCGACGTGCATCGGCGGCGGTCGGGCTGGCTGCCCTCATCATCGCCGAACTGTTTGCAAGAGCGCCAGCATTTGTCTGATTTGAAAGGGGTTTCGTGTGCACTATGGCGATTGCGCCACAGTCACCGCCACGGCCTGCTGCGTGCCGCCCGGACAATTGCTATATCTGCGCCCATGTCCGATCTCATTGTCGAGCATGAAGCGTCGGCGGCAGCCGCCGCGGCCGCGCCGCCATATCTGGCGGCGCTCAACGAGGCGCAGGCGCGGGCGGTCGCCGCGGTCGACGGGCCGGTACTGGTATTGGCCGGCGCCGGCACCGGCAAGACGCGGGTGCTGACGACGCGGCTCGCGCATATCCTGGCGACGCGACGCGCCTATCCCGGCGAGTTGCTCGCGGTCACCTTCACCAACAAGGCGGCGCGCGAGATGCGCGACCGGCTCCAGGCGATGATCGGCCAGGCCGCCGAAGGGCTTTGGCTCGGCACATTCCACGCGCTCGCCGCACGCATCTTGCGCCGCCACGCCGAGGCAGTCGGGCTCAGGTCGAGCTTTACGATCCTGGACACCGACGACCAGCTTCGCCTCGTCAAGCAGATCCTCGCCGCCGCCCACCTCGACGAGCGGCGCTGGCCGGCGCGTGTGCTGCACGCCATCGTCGAGCGCTGGAAGGATCGCGGTCTGACACCGGACAAGGTCTCCGCGGCCGAAGCCGGCGACTTCGCCGACGGCAAGGCGGTCGAGCTTTACCGGCTCTATCAAGAGCGCCTGGCGACCGTCAACGCGGTCGATTTCGGCGACTTGCTGCTGCACAACCTCACGCTGTTCCAGCAGAACCCGGAGATGCTCGAGACCTACCAGCGCCGTTTCCGCTATCTGCTGGTCGACGAGTACCAGGACACCAACGTCGCGCAGTACCTGTGGCTGCGGTTGCTGGCGCAGCGCCACCGCAACATCTGCTGCGTCGGGGACGACGACCAATCGATCTACTCGTGGCGCGGCGCGCAGATCGAGAACATTCTCAAATTCGAGAACGATTTTCCCGGCGCGCTGGTGGTGCGGCTGGAGGAGAACTACCGGTCCACGCCGGAGATTTGGCCGCCGCTGCCGGGGTCATCGGCCACAACCGCGGCCGCCTCGGCAAGACGCTGTGGACCCGCGCCGGCGAGGGCGACAAGGTCGCGGTGCGCGGGCTGTGGGACGCCGAGCAGGAGGCGCGCTGGGCCGGCGACGAGATCGAGGCGCTGCAGCGCAAGGGCCACCGGCTCAGTGAGATCGCGATCCTGGTGCGCGCCGGGTTTCAGACCCGCGAGTTCGAGGAGCGTTTTATCGCACTTGCGCTGCCCTACCGCGTGATTGGCGGGCCCCGCTTCTACGAGCGGCTCGAGATCCGCGATGCGATGGCTTATCTGCGGCTGATCAACCAGCCGGCCGACGACCTCGCCTTCGAGCGCATCGTCAACACGCCGCGCCGCGGCATCGGTACCGCGACCCTGCAGGTGCTCCATGGCGCGGCCCGCGCCGAGGGGTTGTCGCTGGTCGAAGCCACCCGGGCGCTGATCCCCGGCGACGACCTGCCGCGCGCCGCGCGCAACGCGCTCGGCAATTTTCTGACCATGCTCGACCGCTGGCGTGCCGAAACCGGGACGATCGGCCATGTCGAGCTGGTGCAGCGCGTGCTCGACGAGAGCGGCTACACCGCGATGTGGCAGGCCGATCCGTCGCCCGAGGCGCCCGGCCGGCTCGAAAACCTCAAGGAGCTGGTCGTCGCGATGGCCGAGTTCGAGAACCTCGCTGGCTTCCTCGAACATGTCAGCCTGGTGATGGACAACGCCGCCGACACCGGCGGCGACATGGTCAGCCTGATGACCTTGCACAGCGCCAAGGGTCTCGAATTCGACACGGTGTTTCTGCCGGGCTGGGAGGAAGGCGTGTTCCCGTCGCAGCGCGCGATCGAGGAAGGCGGGCTGCCCGCGCTCGAAGAGGAGCGGCGGCTTGCTTATGTCGGGCTAACCCGGGCGCGCCACCGCGCGCTGATCTCGTTCGCCGCCAACCGGCGCATCCACGGCCAGTGGCAGGCCTCGGCGCGCTCGCGCTTTATCGCCGAGCTGCCAAAGGATCAGATCGAGGTCGAAACCGAGATGGGCATGGGGCCGGGCGCCGGCTGGGCTGCCTCGCCCGCCGCCAACGCCGCCTGGGGCACCGGGTGGAGCGAGGGTCGGCAGGACACCTACCGCAAGAGCCTGCCGCGCCCGCCGCTGGTCATTGAGGGCACCCGCCCACCGGCGCGCGGCCAGGAGATCAAAAAGGTCGGCGGCTTTGCGGCGGGCGACCGCGTGTTCCACCAGAAATTCGGTTACGGCACCATCCGCCTCGTCGAGGACAACAAGCTCGAAATCGCCTTTGAGAAGGCCGGCGACAAGAAGGTGATGGACGCTTTTGTCGAGCGGGCATGATCGTCATGCGTCCTTCGAGGCTCCCACCGGGTCAAGCCCGGCGGTTCGCACCTCGGGATGAGGACAGCCTTCATGATGCCCTCATCGAATTTCCTCATCCCGCGGCGCGACCGGACGCCCGAAGGGCACGCGGGGCGCCCCGAAGGATGCAAAGCGCGATTGCCGCAAGCGGCGCCCACTAAATGCCGCTTTGGCGCATCGCGCTTCAGGTCGAGGGCGCGGACGCGGCGACCGCGCTCGCCGACATGCTTGACGACATTGCCGGCGCGGTCTCGGCGTTCGAGACGCGCGAGGGCAGCCCGTCGGAATGGCTGGTCGAAACCTACGCCGGCACCCCGCTGGTCGATGCCGCGCTCGATTTGCGGCTGACGTTGGCGGCGACGGCGGCGGGCGGCCGCATCCTCGACCTGATCGAGATGCCGGTCGCCGAGCGCGACTGGCTTGCCGACAACCGACGCGCGTTTCCGCCCCAGCGCATCGGCCGGTTCTTTGTGCACGGCTCGCACTGGCACGGCGTCGTCCCGCCTGGTGCGGTCGCGATCGAGATCGACGCCGCAACCGCTTTCGGCACGGGCGAACATCCCTCGACCCGCGGCTGCCTGGTCGCCTTCGAGCAAATGATCCGCCGGCGCTCCCCACGGCGGGTACGCGACATCGGCACGGGCAGCGGCATCCTGGGGATCGCCGCGGCGAAGCGGCTGCGGCGCCGGGTGGCGGCGACCGACATCGACCCGGCCGCCGTCGCGGTCGCGCGGCATCATGCCCGCCGCAACGGGGTGGGGCGGCTGGTCCGCTGCCGTTGTGCGGCCGGCGCAGGTCGCGGTCGCGGCTACGATCTGGTGCTGGCGAACATCCTCGCGCGGCCGTTGATGCTGATGGCGCGCGACATCGCCCGCGCCGTGACGCCGGGCGGACGGGTTGTCCTATCGGGCCTGCTGTCCAGGCAGGAAGCGGGAGTGCTCGCGGCTTACCGGCTGCAGCGCCTGACGCTCGACTCCCGCATCGTCATCGACGGATGGTCGGTTCTTGTCCTGCGCAAAGGAAAACGGCCTGTTCCGGGTGGAACGGGCCGCAGCGTGCCGATTGACGCCGCTGCTCAGAGCGGTGGAAACCACGGGAACCACTGACGGCCGCCCGCCAGCTTATGCGTCGCAAAACCCGGCACGAACTCGCCGTCGCGCGCAGGCGCCGATCTCTCATCGGCGCCTTCGACGATCGCCGGAATCTCCGAACGTTGGATGCCGATATCGGCGAGTGAACGGTCATCGAGCGCCATCAGCTCGGCGTAGGCCTGCTGCTTGTGGCGCCAGTCGGACAGCGCTTGGCCAGCAGCGGCGAAAAGATTGACGATGAACATGGCGATTGCCCTCACCTTATTGTGCAACGCACAAATGGGAGCCACAGAACGCAATGTCCAACCTTGGCAGCGCAGTGCAGCCATGCAAAACGGCAGTGAGGCTTACCGAATTTGTGTCATTGATTCCGCGTTGCAGCAAAGGCGGCGGCGCGACGGGACGCGCCCGGTCATGCGAAATGGTTTAGACTGTCCGCAGCGGGTATGAGGAAGCCGCGATGAGCATTGCAGCGCCGCAGCGCGAGCGGCTGGAAGCAGCACTGCAGCAGGCGGGGTCGGCGCTCGACGCGGATGCGGTCGAGGCGCTGGTCGCCGGCATCCTGGCCTCGCCGCCGGAGATCGGCACCGGCTGGCATGCGCTTGTCGCCGAACCCACCCCGCCCGAGCTGGCGGCGGCACTGGAGGCGTGCAAGGCCGCACTGGCGGCCGACTATCACGACGGGTTGCAGCCCGAGGATTTCGCCCGGCTTCCGCGGGCTGCCCGTCTCGCCCGGCTGCGCGAACGGCTGGCCGGCGACGGCCTCACCGGCTTTGTCGTGCCGCGCGCGGACGAGCATCAGGGCGAGTACGTGCCGCTCAACGGTCAGCGCCTCGCTTGGCTTACCGGATTTACCGGCTCGGCTGGCCTGGCGGTGGTGCTGCGCCACCGCGCCGCGCTGTTTGTCGACGGCCGCTATACGCTGCAAGCAGCCGCGCAGGTCGATACGCAAGCCTACGAAATCCGCCACCTGATCGACGAGCCGCCGGCGCGGTGGCTGGCGGAAGCCGCGGCGGCGGACGACGTCATCGGCTACGACCCGTGGCTGCACACGCCGAATGAGGTCGAGCGACTGCGTGCCGGCGCCGAGAAGGCCGGCGCCGTGCTGCGCGCGTCGGCGCACAATCCGCTGGACGCGGTCTGGCCGGCTCGCCCGGCGGCGCCGCTCGCCCCGATCTTCGCGCAGCCGGTAAACTTTGCCGGCGAGAGCGCCGCCGACAAACGCGCCCGCATCGGCCAGGCACTGGCCCGCGACGGCGTCGGCGCTGCGGTGCTGACGATGCCGGAATCGATCGCCTGGCTGCTCAACATCCGCGGCGGTGACGTGCCGCATACGCCGCTGCCGCTGTCCTTTGCGATCGTCAAGGCGGACGGCGCGGTGACCCT
>JAFAWI010000516.1 GCA_019241915.1 Alphaproteobacteria bacterium | reverse complement strand
ACTTGGCGGCGCAGCGCATTCACGGGAAGACCGCCGTCGACGCCAACCGGGTTGCCCGCGAAAATCAGCTCGCCACTATCAGGAGCGATCAGGTGAAGTAGCAAGCGCGCCAGTGTCGACTTGCCGCAACCACTCTCGCCGACGATTCCGAGGGTTTCGCCGCGCGCGACGTCAAACGAGACGCCGTCGACCGCCTGCACCGACTTGCCGGCGGCACCCTTCACGGGAAAGTGCTTTTTCAGCTGGCGCGCCGCGAGCAGCGGCGGCGCCGGCTCGGCGTCGAGCACGGCAGCGGGTTCGGCGAGTGCCATGGCTACAGCCGCACGTCCATCGCGGCTCGCAGCCCGTCGCTGACGAGGTTGAACGAGATCGACGTTACGAAGATGGCAGCCCCGGGCACCGCGCAGACGAACGGCACAACGTAGATCGATTGCCGCAACGTGCTCAGCATCAATCCCCAATCCGGGGTGGGCGGCCGTACCCCGAGGCCGAGGAACGACAGGCCGGAGGCCAGAAGAATGCTGACGCTGACCAGCGACGAGGCATAGATGCACACCGGCCCCAGCACATTACCGAGCACGTGGTAGCGAATGATCGTGATCGTGCCGGCCCCTGTGGCGCGTGCCGCCTCGATATAGTCGAGGGCGCGAACCTGGGTGGTCGCAGTCTCCGCCACCCGGCACATCGGCGGAATGAAGACCAAGGTCAGCGCCAGCATGCCGTTGCCGATACCCCCGCCCATGGCGCCGGCGATCGCCACCGCCAGCAGCACCGAGGGGAAGGCGTAAAACACATCCATCGCCCGCATGATGACGGTGTTGACGCGCCCGCCGGCAAAGCCGCCGATGACCCCAAGCAGGCCGCCCACGATCGTGGCGATCAGGACCGGCATCACCCCCATCAACAGCGAGACTCGGCCGCCGTAGATGAGCCGGGACAGCATGTCTCGGCCAAGTTCGTCGGTGCCGAGCCAATGCTCCTTCCAACCGAACGGCTTAAGCCGGGAGACGACGCTTTCCTTGTAGGGATCGAACGGCGCCAGCAACGGTGCAAAGACGGCCGCGAGGACGATGCACAAGACGATCGCGGCGAAAACCAGCGTCACCGGGTCGTGCCGCAAGCGATACAGCACCGATCGCCAGTAGCCGCGAACCCGCGTCGCCGGCGCGGCCTGCGGCGCGAATGTTTCGAGCGGTTGGTCGAGGGCAGCGATATCCGTCATGACAAGGCCTTGCGTCAGGTCCGGCGAATGCGCGGGTCGACCATCGATTGCAGCAGGTCGACGATCAGATTGGTGGCAACAAAGATCAGCGACAGGCTGAGGATCGTGCCCTGCAGCACCGGGACGTCGCGGTTGATGATCGCCTTACTCAAGAGGAACCCGCTGCCCGGCCAGGTGAAGACCGTTTCAACCAGGATCGAGCCGCCGAGCAGATAGCCGAACTGCAGCCCCATCACTGCCATCACCTGAGGCAGCGAATTCTTCAGCACGTGCCGGATCACGGCCCACTCCGAGAGTCCCTTGGCGCGCAGCGTCAACACGAAATCCTGGTTGCGCACCTCGGCAACGGCGGCTCGAGTCGTCCGCGAGAGGATGCCGATGGGGATCATCGCCAGCGTCATCACCGGCAGCACAAGATACTTGGCGCAGCTCCAGTCGAGGATGTGGAAATTGGCCGAGCCGGTCGGCCCCATGCCGGTTGCCGGCAACGCCGCCAGTTCGACCGCAAAGACCACGACAAGGACGATGCCGAGCCAGTAGTTGGGGAGAGAGACGCCGATCACCGCGGTGCCGGTCACCAGCCGGTCGAGCCACCGCCCGGGCAGGCACCCGGCAATGGCGCCCATCGTGTAGCCGAGCGAAAACGCCAGCGGCACCGCGAAGGTCGCCAGCAACGCGGTATTGGAAAGCGCATCGATAACCTCGCGGATAACCGGACGGCGGGTCGAAATCGACATGCCCAGATCGCCGGTCAGCACGTGCCCCAGCCACATCAGATATTGAATCGGGATCGGCTTGTCGAAGCCGTAGGCATGCTTGACGATCGCGATCGTCTCGGCGGTTGCGTCGGGCGGCATCACCGTCTGCAAGGGGTCGCCCGGAGCCAGATACACCAGTGAGAAGCAGACGAGGCTGACGCCGAACGCGATCGGGATCGCGTAGAGCATCCGGCGCGCGATGTAGAAGGTCATTGCGCGACGCTTACCCGGGTCAGGTCCTGGAACCAGCTTTGCGCCTGGATGAAGCCCTGCACTTTTGGCGAGAGGGCCCGCGGGTTGAGGTCGTGCGCGACAAAAAGCAGCACGGCCTCTTCATTCATCAGCTCGTTAAGCTTGGTCAGCAGTGCCAGCCGCTTGTCGCCGTCGAACTCGCTGAGAATGCCCTCGACCAATTTGTCGACATCCGGGCTGCTGTAATGACCCCAGTTGCTGCCCTTGGGGGCCCAGGCGCCGGTCCAGACGTGCCGGATCAGGGCGTTAAACGGATCCTGTGTCTGCCGGCTGATGTTGATCGCGTTGATATCCAGGTGATCGGCGACGCCTTCGCGCCCGACTTTGAGCAGCGCATTCCAGTCCATGGTGTCGAGAGAGACATCGAACCCGGCCGCATCGAGCTGCGACTTGACCAGCTCGTTCATCGGCAGCGGCTGCATTTGGCCCGAGCCCGAGGTCGAGATGGCAAACTTCACCTTGCACGGCAGACAGCCCGCCTCTTTCAGCAGCGCCTTCGCCTTGTCCGGATCGTACTTGTACAGGACTGGGCTGCCGTAATAAGCCGCGGTCGGCGGCACCGTCGCATACTCTTCGAGCATCAGCCCGTTGAGCAGTTCTTTCATCTCGACCCGGTTAAGGGCGTAATTGGCCGCCTGCCGGATGCGTTTGTCGGCAAAGGCGCCTTGTACGAAGTTGAGCTGGTAGCTCCAGTTATGCGGGTAGATGTTGGTGACGATGCGCATGCCGGCGCTCTTCAGCCGGTCGAGCGCATCGGGCGACGGCGCCTCGATCCAGTTGACTTCGCCCGCCAGCAGCGCCGCCGTGCGCGTCGAGGCTTCGGGCATCGGGATCAGCACAAGACGATCCTGTTTCGGCACCCGGGTCTTGTCCCAATAGTCTGCGTTGGCGACGAACTCGAGCCGCTGATGCGCCACGGTCTTGTCGAATTTGTACGGCCCCGTACCCGAGGGGCGCAGCGCGTATTGTGTCCAATCGTATTTGACCTCTTTGGCCCGGCATGGGCTGATCATCAGCAGATAACTGATCTCGTACGGGAACAGCGCGTCGGGCACTTTGGTCTGAAAGGCGACCGTGTGGTCGTCGACTTTCTCTATCCCGACATAGGTGCCGAGGTAGGGGCGCGCCTGAGCGAATTGCGCCGGATTGAACTCGGGGGCCTTCTCGTCCGCCGAGTAGCGCATGTTCCACAGCACATCGTCGGCCGTGAAGTCGCAGCCGTCGTGCCACTTGACCCCGCGGCGCAGCTCGAAAATCCACCGCTTCGCGTCGCCTTCGTCGATGTGCCACGAGGTCGCCAGCCCCGGCTTGATGTCGGCGGCCTTCTCGCTTTCCGACAAGTCCCAAAGCGCGAGCGAATCGTACAGATTATAGCCGACGAAGCGGTAGCCTTCGAAACCCTGGTCGGGGTTGCCCGTGGTCGGCGGCAGATCGCCTGCGGTCATGCCGATCGTCAGCGTCCCGCCCGCCTCTGCCGGGCCGACAAGGATCGCGGTCGCCGCGGCGGCGATCAACAGGGCCGGTAACGAGTTGCGGGAGCGCCTCGTCATTGTTCCACACTGACCCGGGTCAGGTCCTGAAACCAGCTTTGCGCCTGGATGAAACCCTTTACCTTTGGCGACATGCCGCGCGGGTTCAGGTCGTGAACGACAAAGATCATCACCGCCTGCCGGCCTTCCAGCTCGTGCAGCTTCGTCAGCAGCTCCATCCGCTTCTCGTCGTCGAACTCGTTGAAGACCTGGCCGATCAGTGTCTCGGTCTCGGGGCTCTCGAAATGCCCCCAATTGGAGCCGGCGGGCGCCCAATAGGCGCGGCCGACAAGTTTGATGATCGCGTTCACCGGGTCCAGCAACCCGCGCGAGAAATTGAGCCCATCGTAGTCGGGATTCTTTTCGGCCCCGGCCCGGTAGACAGTAAGCAGCGCGTTCCAGTCCATCGTCTGCAGCGTGACTTGGAACCCGGCCTCCTCGAGTTGGGATTTGACCAGTTCGTTCATCGGCAAGGGCTGCATCTGCCCCGATCCCGAGGTCGAGATGCCGAATGTCACCTTGCACGGCAGACAGCCGGCTTCTTGAAGCAGCGCCCGCGCCCTCTTCGGGTCGTATTCGTATTTCGGCGGATTGCCATAGTAGGCGACCGAGGGCGGTACGACGTCGTACTCGGGGATCGCGGTTCCGCCGAGCAGATCGACGACGTCCTGCCGGTTGATCGCATAATTGGCCGCCTGTCGCACCCGCAAATCGCGGAAAGGGCCTTTGGTGTAGTTAAGCATGTAAGGCCAATCATGCGGATAGATATTGGTGACGATCTGCATCCCGGCCGACTTGAGGCGTGGAATCGCGTCCGGCGACGGCGCCTCGATCCAATCGACTTGGCCGGTCAGCAGCGCAGCCGTGCGGGTCGAAGCCTCGGGCATCGGCACCAGCACCAGCCGGTCTTGCTTCGGCACACGGTTCTTGTCCCAGTATGTCGTGTTGGGCACGAGTTCGAGGCGCTCGTGCGGCACGAACCGGTCGAATTTATAGGGACCGGTGCCGGAAGGATGCAGCGCGTATTGCGCCCAGTCGTAATTGACCTCCTTGGCCCGGCACGGGCTGATCATCAGCACATAGCTGAGCGTGTAAGGAAACAACGACTCGGTGAAATTGTTGGTGAATGCGACGGTATAGTCGTCGATCTTGTCGATGGCCTTGATGTTGGTCAAAAAAGCCCGCGTATAGGTGAATTGCTGGGTGGAGAAATTCGGCGCGTTCTGATCCATCCGCATCTGGAAATTCCAGAGGACGGCGTCGGCATTGAACGGGCAGCCGTCGTGATAGCTGACATCGCGCCGCAGATGAACGATCCAGCGCGCGTGGTCGCTGGGGTCAACTTCGTACGACGTCGCAAGGCCCGGCCTGAGATCCGACGGCTTGTCGGATTTCGACAGGTCCCAAAGCAGCAGCGCGTCGTAAAGATTATACCCGACGAAGCGATAGCCCTCGAAGCCCTGGTCCGGGTTACCGGTCGTCACGGGGATATCCCCCGCTGTCATCGCGACGCGGAGTACGCCATCGGCGCGAGCCGGGCCAAAGCTGCCCCAGCCGGCGAGCAACCCAAGACACAGCAGAACAGCAAGCGAAGCGCGCACCGGCAACCGATCGTTGAAGAAAGCAATCTTCATGGCCACCCTGCTTCCCGGCCAACCGAGCGCTGGCTCCCGCGTCGCGTCGCAATATGCGGGCCAACCGGCTGCGC
>JAFAWI010000501.1 GCA_019241915.1 Alphaproteobacteria bacterium | reverse complement strand
CTAGCTTCGCCGGGCGCGGGGATGAGGCGCGTTTTTGCGATCCATCCCAGCAACCTGCCTCATCCTGAGGTGCGAGCGAAGCGAGTCTCGAAGGACAATTGTAGGGCGGATAAGCGTAGCGTCACCGCCAATCGGTGACGGAGCATGGTGGAATCGCTGCGCTTTTCCGCCCTAGTGAGGCGCGACCGCAGGAAGCCTCGAACGACAGCCTTAGCCGGGCGTTACGGCAGCCGCGGCAGCACCTTCTCGGTCAGCAGCATAAAGCTCTCGTGGCTGAGCGGGGCGGCGAGCAGGTAATCGAGGCCGATTTCCTCGCGCAGCCGCGCGAGCCGGTCGAGCACCGCGTCGGGTGTGCCGTGAACAATCACCTCGTCGAGGTAGCGCTGCACCGGGTCGGCCACCTCGGGCGTGTGCTCGGCGAGGCGCACCGGGCGGTGCTGCGAGCCGAAATACGAATCGACGATCCACTGCGCCCCGTTGCGCGCGATCGCCTCGGCCTTCTCGGTGTTGTCGGCGACCGAGACCAATCGCGCGACCGGCAGCTCGCGGCCGATGATCGTATGCCCTGCGGCCGCCAGCCCGTCGGCATAGAGCCGGCGCTTGCGGCCGATCTCGCGGTGCGCGGCGTGCGGGTCCATCAGGATCGACAAGCCGCGCCCGGCCGCCCATTCGATCGCCGGTTCCGAGGTCGCCGCGACCCAAACCGGCGGGTGCGGCTGCTGCAGCGGCTTGGGCAGCATCTCGACCGGATCGATCTTGTAGTGTTGCCCGGCGAACGAGACGCGCTCCTCGGTCCAGGCGCGCAGCACGATCTCCACCGTCTCGCGAAAGCGCGACGCGCTCTCGTCGGGCGGCACGCCGAACGCCTCGAATTCGATCCGCGCGAACCCGCGCCCGGCGCCCCAATTGACCCGTCCTCCCGACAGCACGTCCAAGAGCGCCACCTCCTCGGCGAGCCGCAGCGGGTGGTAGAACGGCGCCAGCGACACCGCCGTGCCGATGCGCAGCCGCTTGGTGCGTGCCGCGGCCAGCGTTCCCATCATGTGCACCGACGGACACACGCTGAAGCTCGAAAAATGGTGCTCGGCGAGCCACACCGCGTCGTAGCCGCTGCGGTCCATGATCTCGATCCGTTGCAGCGCCCGGTCGAACACGATCTCCAGCGCGGTCCGCCGCCCCGGCCAGCTGAAGAACTGCAGGACGCCGAGCTTCACGACGTTCTCTTTCCCGTCACGGCCGGGCTTGTCCGGGGCATCCACGGTCGGCCACGCCGGTGTTGGCGTGGATGCCCGGAACAAGTCCGGGCACGACGGATCAACGGCGCCGACGCCACGTCTAACCCTGCGGCCGGTGGCGCTTGACGGCATCGGGATTGGTCGAATCCGCCCCCATGTAGATGCCGCGCTCCCAGATGCGCTTCAGCGGGTCGGAGACCTTGAGCGACATGCGGCCGACGTGCTGGACCTCGATCTCGACCGTCTCGCCGTCCTGCAGCGCACCAAGGCCCTCGTGGTTGGTGCCGCAAGCGATGATATCCCCCGAGTTCAACGTCATCACCGTCGAGGCAAACTCGACCAGTTCCGGCACCCGGTGCTCCATGTCGTCGGTGTTGTAGTTGTGACGCAGCTGGCCGTCGTTCCAGAAGCGCACGACGACGTCGTTGGGCTCGGGGACGTCGTCGGCGGTGACGATGCACGGCCCGATCGGCGCAAACGTATCGAACGACTTGCCGAGCCAGCTCCCGGCCTTCCACGTGCGCCGCCCTTCGCCGCGCGCCGAGACATCGATCAGACCCGTATAGCCGAACACGGCGCTGCGCCAATTCGCCTGCGTCACCTCCTTGGCGGGACCCTTTATGACGAGCGCCAGCTCGGCCTCATGCATGAAGATCCACGGTTCGGTCAGCTTGGGCAGTACGATCGTGTCGCCCGGGCCAACCACGGCTTCCGGGTTCTTCAGGAACATGTTGAGCGGCCGCGCCTCGCGCTGCGCGTGCTCCCAATAGTTGGCGATGCAGCAGAGGATTTTGCCTGGCCGCGGCAGCGGTGCGCGCAGCCGCAGCGAATGCTCGGGGTAGGCTTGTTCCTCGATCGCCAGCCGCTCGAACTCGGGACGCAGCCGGTCGAAGCGGTCGATGATCCACTGCATCGTCAGCTGCGGCGTGTATTGCCGCTCGACCGCCGGGGCAAGGCTGACGATACCGCGGTCGGTGATCAGTCCCGGCACCGGCTCGGCGTGCCCTGGGCTCTCGAACAGCACCAGTTTCATGGGCCGCCTCCTCGCATCCAATTATCGCAGGCCGGCGCACGCGGCGCGGCAGTCTCCGGCCCTCGGGGATCGGCGCATCGGCTGCGGCTCCTATTGAGACATTGCTCCTGCCGGGACATTAATGCCAACCGCGGCGCGAATGGAACGCCGTCTCGCTCTGCTCCGTACCGTGCGCTAGAGTCGGCGCAACGATGCCGCCGACGACGGGTGTGCGGATGAGCCTGCTACAGACCGAAGAGCCCTATTTCCGCATCGGCGAAGGCAAGATCAGCGGCTGGATATCGGTGATCCTCGGCGCGCTCTCGGTGCTTGGCGTGCTGTGCTTCCATTTCCCGGATTTCCTCACGACGCCGCAGCTGCGCGCCGCCTATACGGTGGACGAGATGCGCACGCTGCTCGGCGCCGGAATGATCTTCTCGGCCGCATTCGGCGTCGTCACCTTCGCGCTCAATCGGCACAAGCTGATGGGCGCAATCGGCATCAGCCTGACTCTGTTGGCGATGTGGGGCGGCGGCGCCAGCGTCCAGGTCGGCCCGCGCTACGCCGCGCCCGGCTATGTCGGGCTCGACTGGTTCATCCTCGACCTGTTGTTGTCGGCGATGATCTTCATTTTTCTCGAAAAGCTGTTTCCGCATATCCGCGAGCAGGCGATCCTGCGCCCCGACTGGTGGCACGATTCACGCTATTTCCTGCTCAACCATCTGCTGATCGGGGTTTATGCCTTTGCCGCGACGATGTTTGCGCCGACCTTCTTCTCGTGGGCGATCAACGCCGATTTGCAGCATTTCGTCTCGTCGCTGCCCTGGGTCGTGCAGTTCGTGATGGCGATTGTGCTGGCCGACCTTGTCGAGTACGCGATCCACCGCACGATGCATGAGGTAAAGTTCTTCTGGCCGATCCATGCCGTGCATCACTCGGTCGAGCACATGGACTGGATCGCTGGCTCGCGGCTGCATTTTCTCGAGCCGCTGGTGACGCGAACGCTGGTGCTGATCCCGGCCTTCATCCTCGGCATCGCCAAGGAACCGCTCACCGTCTACATCATTTTCGCCGGGTTCCAGGCCGGCCTCATTCATTCCAACATCCGCTGGGATCTGGGGCCGCTCAAATACGTGTTGTGCTCGCCGCGCTATCACCACTGGCACCATTCGAGCGACGACGAGGCGATCGACAAAAACTACGTGGCGCACCTGCCGGCGATCGACTGGGTCTTCGGCACATTCTATCTGCCCAAGGCAAGCACCGCCTGGCCGCGCAAGTACGGCACGATCGGCATCCCGCTGCCCAAGGGCATCGTCCGCCAGTTCTTCTACCCGTTCCAGGAGCAGGCGAAGAAAATCAGGCCCGGCACCGCCAAGAAGCCAGCGGCATGACCCTGCTGTCCGGTCGTGTTTCGCGCGAAAGCGGGAACCGCGGCGGCCGCCGTACCGCTTGCGCGGGGTGACGACAAGCAAACGATGCTGGTCGGCTAATGAGCAAAGCCTTCAC
>JAFAWI010000317.1 GCA_019241915.1 Alphaproteobacteria bacterium | reverse complement strand
CACGCGACACGCGATTTCACGGCCGCGGCGCTCGGCGTGCCGCGCGAGCGGGTCCGCTTTGTCGCGCCCGATGTCGGCGGCGGGTTTGGCGCCAAGAATTTCGTCTACCCGGAACACGCGCTGCTGCTGTGGGCGGCGAAACGGGTGGGCCGGCCCGTAAAATGGATCGCGACGCGCAGCGAGACGTTTCTTGCCGATCATGCCGGGCGCGACCAGCGCGCGACGGCGTCGCTGGCGCTCGACCCCGGCGGCGGGTTTCTCGCGCTGCGTGTCGACAGCACCGCCAATCTCGGCGCCTATCTCGCCGGCAGCTCGGCCGCGGTGCAGACCTTCCAGTACGCGTTCCTGCCCGGCACGGTCTACCGCATCCCGGCGATCGACCTGCACGTCACCGGCATCTTCACCAACACGGCGCCGATCGGCGTGCTGCGCGGCCCCGGCTACGCCGAAGCCAACAACATCATCGAGCGGCTGATCGATGCCGCGGCGGTGCAATGCGGCTTTGACCGGGCCGAGCTGCGCCGCAGGAACCTGGTGCCGGCGCAGGCGATGCCGATGGTCAACGCGCTCGGCAACCGCGTCGACAGCGGCGCCTTTCCCGAGGCCTTCGAGCGCGCGCTGGCGGCGGCCGATCTGCCCGGTTTTGCCGAGCGCAGAAAGACAAGCGAGGGGCAGGGGCTGCTGCGCGGCCTCGGCTTCGCGTACCACATCAAGGGCACCGGCGGTAATCCGTCGGAGAACGTCGATGTCCGCTTCGAAGATGACGGCACGGTCTCGCTGATCACCGGGACCCAGCATATCGGGCAGGGACACGAGACGACATTTCCGCAAATCCTCACCGACCGGCTCGGCGTGCCCAACGAGCTGATCCGCCTCAAACAGGGCGACACCGACCTGATCGCGCATGGCGGCGGTCACGGCAGCTCGCGTGCGACCTATATGGGCGGCACCGCGATCTTCCGCGCCGCCGACGAGATCATCGAGAAAGGCGCGCGGATCGCCGCCGAGATGCTGGAGGCGGCCGACGCCGATGTCGTCTTTGCCGAGGGGCATTTTGTCGTCGCCGGCACCGACCGGCGGGTGGCGCTGCTCGATGTCGCGCGCCGCGCGCGCCAGCTCAACCAACCGCTCGACACGTATCATTTCTGGACGCGCGAGTGGATGACGTTTCCCAACGGCACCCACGTCGCCGAGGTCGCCATCGACCGCGAGACCGGCCAGGTGACGCTGGAGCGCTACACGGCGGTTGACGATTACGGCGTCGTCGTCAACCCGATGGTCGCAACCGGCCAGGCGCACGGCGCCATCGCGATGGGCAGCGGCCAGGCGCTGCTGGAGACCGCCGTCTACGATCCGCAGAGCGGCCAGCCGCTCGCCGCGTCGTTCATGGACTACCCGCTGCCGCGCGCCGACGAGCTGCCGGATTTCGCGCTGGCCTTCAACCCGACGCGCTGCACCACCAATCCGCTCGGGGTCAAAGGCTGCGGCGAAGCGGGCGCGATTGCGGCGTTTCCGGCGATTCACAATGCGGTTCAAGACGCGCTGGCGGCCGTCGGCGGCCGGTCGTTCGACGGTCCCGCCACGCCGTTCCGGGTGTGGCGGGCGATGCGCGGCTAGGCCGTTCTGTCGTGCCGCGGGACCGCTGCCGAGCCGGAAACCGGCCGCTGCCGCGGCCGTGAATGCCGCGCCCGGCGGCAGCGCCTATCCGAGCTGGCCGCGCAATGCCGCCACCGCCGCCATCTGCGGCTCGGGGTCGCCGGCGAAGCGCAGCACGATGTGGCTCGCGCCTTCGTCGATATAGCCTTTGAGCCATGCGGCGGCGCCGGCGGCAGGGCCGGCGTAGTTGGCCTGGCGGCCGCGCATCACCGCCGGCGGCTGGCCGTAATAGTTCTCGAAGAACGCATCGAGCCGCTGTTCGGCGCGCGCCTGGTCCTCGTCGATCGTCAGGGTCAGGTAGATTGCGCCGGTGACCGAGGCGGGATCGCGCCCGGCGTCGCGCGCGATGTCGCAGATCTCGCGGAACTGCGCGCCCCAGCCGGCCGCGTCCGGCGCGTTGGGGAACCAGCCGTCATAGAGTCGGCCGACCCGCTCCCGTGCCGCGCGCACCATGCCGCCCATCCAGATCGGCGGGCCGCCGGGACGGTGCGGGGTCGGCCCGAGCGCGCTGTTCTCAATCACCCAGCGGCCGTTCCAGCTCACCGGCTTGCCGGTCCACAGCTCGCGGCAGAGGCGCAGCCCTTCCATCAGCCGCCCGACGCGCTTGTCGAACGGCACCCCGGCGGCGGTGAACTCGGCGCGGATGTTGGGCAGGTCCGAGGCGATGCCGACACCGAGAATGACACGCCCCGCGGCGATCTGGTCGAGCGTCGCGACTTGTTGCGCGAGCACCACCGGGTTGCGCAGCGCCGGCAGTAGCACCGCGGTGCCGAGCTCGGCGCGCCGGGTGCGCGCCGCGACCGCCGCGAGCAGGGTCAGCGGGTCGTGCCGCGGCCGCGCCAGCAGCGAGTCGCCGACCCAGATCGAGTCGAAGCCAATTGCCTCGGCGCGCTCGGCCAGCGCCAGTAGCGGCGCCGCCTCGGGCCGCCCCTGCATCACCTGCTCGCGGGTCGGCAGCAGATAGCCGATGCGCAGCGCCATCGGATGCTCCTTTGTTGCCATACTGCATCATAGCTGTATCGATGTTCGGCGTCTGTCGAGGCTCGCTCCGCTCGCACCTCAGGATGAGGACATTTGTTGGATGGCAGCTCCGTTCTCCCTCATCCTGAGGCGCCTCGCGCAGCGACGCCTCGTAGGACGCACGAACGCCGATCCAGCGCTTATGACCGCCCCACACCTGCCAGTTCTGCTCGCGCCGCGGCTGCCGTTCTTCTATGGCTGGGTGGTGCTCGGGGTGTTGTGCTGCGCCGGGTTCGCGCGGCAAGGCCCGGCGGTCTCGACCCTGTCGGTGTTCGTCACGCCGTTGATCCGCGATTTCGGCTGGTCGCGCACCGCGCTGTCGGGCGCCGTATCGCTCGGCGGGCTGATCGCGGCGGTCGCCTCGCCCAAGATCGGGGCGTTCCTCGACCGCGCCGGCTCGCGTCTGGTGCTGTGCTACGCGGTGCTGACGACCGGCGCCGCGATGCTGCTGCTGTC
>JAFAWI010000227.1 GCA_019241915.1 Alphaproteobacteria bacterium | reverse complement strand
GCGCCCGCGGCCGCAACGACGATGGCCGGCCCGCCGGCGGCGGCGGCGCGCAGATCGGCGCTCGAACCGACGAGCCTTGCGCCCTGGGCCTGGGCGAGCCGCAGCAGCCGGCCGAACGAGGCCTTGCCCCAGGCGTACAGCTCGCCCGGGCTCGGCTCGCGCACCGGGTGGATCGTGCCGTCGGGAAAGATTTTGTTTGTGGGCGAATCGGCGACGATCGCCATGCAGGCGACCGCGACGCCGCCGGCCCGCATCGCCTCGACGACAGGATCGGGCGCCGTGCTTTCGCCGATAAAGCCGCCGCCGTGGCTGTGGATGTCGATGGTCAGCCGGCCGGTGACCAGGGCATTGGCCGCGTCGATCGCCTGCGCGGCGGCGCGGCCGATCAATCCGGGCGCGGCGAGCGCGGCGCCGGCGGCGAGCAGGCGACGGCGGTCGAGCGCGGTCATCGGCGACGCTCAGACCAAACCCATCGCGCTCGGCTTGCCCTCTTCGTTGCCGTTGAACGCCGCCTCCCAGACCGCGATCTTCCCGTCGCGCATGGTCCAGACTTCGACGCCGCGGCCGGTCATGCGCTTGCCGGTGAGCGGGTCTTCCCACCAACCTTCCCAGTAATTGGCGATCACATCGCCGGCGAGCGCGCGAAACTGCTTTTTGAGGCGGTAGCCCTTCTGGCGCTCCATGCGGCTGCGGAACAGCTTTTCGAGGGCCGCCTTGCCCGTCAGCTCGGGCAGATCGCCAAACTTGACAATGCAATCGTCGGTAAAGCCGGCCAGCAGCCCGTCGATATTCCACGGCATGAACAGCGACTCGACGTGGGCGACAAAGGCGCGGGCTTCTTCGGCCGTGCGCGGATTTTGACCGGCCATCGCTGCCTCCCGTAAAAACTAAACGCTTCAACGCAAAGACCGCAAAGGATACGCTAAGTAAGCAAAGGTGGCTTTGGCTTTTCTGCGCGAAGCGCCATCATTTCACACTGAGGCGCTGAGACGATGAGGCTGCCTCACGCCGCTGCCTCACCGCCTCCCTGTAAAATAATAAGCGGCTTCACCGCCTTGCCGACGGCTTTGCGTCCTTCGCGTATCCTTTGCGGTCTTTGCGCCGAAGCGTTTTTTACAGCGCGTCGCGCAGTTCGGGGACGATCCAAAACGCGCGCTGACCGCGCGCCACGCGTTCGCAATTGTCGAAGGCGTTGCGCCAGCGTTTCGGGTGGTTGTCCCAGGTCGGGCCGGCCGAATGCGGGCTGAAGATCGCGTTCTTCAGTGTGAACAGTTCGTGGTCGGGCTTGGGCGGCTCCTCGACCATGACGTCGAGACCCGCGGCCATGATCGTCTCGTCGCGCAGCGCCTTGTAGAGGGCAACCTCGTCCACCACCGGCCCGCGGCAGGTGTTGATGAGGATCGCGGTCTTTTTCATCATGTTGAGCTCGCGCTCGCCGATCAGATTGTGCGTCGACAGGTCGAGCGGCACGTGCAGCGAGACATAGTCCGAGGTCTTCAGGATCTCGGGGAACAGCGCGAAGCGCACGCCGAGCGAGTCTTCCTGGGCCGTCGTCAGCCGGTTGATGTCGTAATACTGGACGCGCATGTCGAACGCCTTGGCGCGGCGCGCGACCTTGGTGCCGATATTGCCGAGACCGACGATGCCGAGCACCTTGTCCTCGAGCTCGTAGAGCTTGGTCGAGTTGAAGTCGTTGCCGCGCCAGCGCCCGGAGACGACGCCGTCATGCACCGAGATCAGGTTCCGCGACACCGCGAGCATCAGCATGATCGCATGCTCGGCGACGGCGGTCGCGTTGGCGCCGCCATTGTTGCAGATCGGCACCCCCGCGCTGCGCGCCGCGTCGAGGTCGTAGGTGTTGTAGCCGGCGCTCAAGGTCTGCACGAGCTTCAGCTTTGGCGCCTGCGAATAGAACTCGGGGCCGTGCTTGAACTGGCCCGCGCCAATGTAAAAATCCGCATCCTTGAGCAGGTTCCAGAATTCCGGCCGCCCGTGCGGCGCCGCCACCAGCTCGAACCCGCTCGGCAGCATGTCGTGGGCGATCTGCATCGTCTCGTCGCCGTGGCTGTCGGGGGTCAGGATGCGGTAGGGCATGGCGGTCTCCTCTGCAGCTGGTTCGATCCTTGCAACGGTCATCGTAGCCATCTCGCGCAACCCGCCCCAAGCGCAAAGTGGGCGCAGCCGCCGGTTGCCGCTGCATGGCTCGTCCGCTAGGCTCCGCGCCGCAAAACCGCCCCACCAGCAAAGGCCTGCCGCCGATGTCCGACGAAGACAACCTCGAATACCGCTTTCAGAACCTGCACGAGTTCGTCACGGTCGCGCGGCAGAACCTCAACCGCAACAATTGGGACTACCTGATCGGCGGGTCGGAGACCGAGACCACGCTGGCGCGCAACCGGATGGCGATCGACGCGATCGGCCTGCGGCCGCGTGTGCTGCGCGACGTCAGCGACGTCGATTGCTCAAAGGAGCTGTTCGGCAAGAAATTACGGCTGCCGGTACTGTGTGCGCCGGTCGGCAGCCTCGAAAATTTCGAGCCCGGCGGCGGCGCCACGGTCGCCGCGGCGACCGCCGCGTTC
>JAFAWI010000063.1 GCA_019241915.1 Alphaproteobacteria bacterium | reverse complement strand
GCTGGCCGGGTCGATGTCGAACCCGCTTTACGTCCAGCTCGGCTTTACCAAGGTCGAGGTGGCGACAGTCGCCAAGGTCTACGGGGTGATCGCGACCTTGGCCGGGGTCGCGGCCGGCGGGCTGGTGGTGGCGCGCCTTGGCGTGTTTGGCGCGCTGCTGGTGGGCGGCGCGCTGCAGGCCGCCTCGAACCTAATGTACGTGGCGCAGCTCTGGGCCGGGCATGACGTGGCGACGCTGGCGCTGACCATCGGCGCCGAGAACCTGACCGGCGGCATGGCGTCGTCAGCCTTTGTCGCCTATCTGTCGGGGCTGTGCAGCCGCGACTTCACCGCGACGCAATACGCGCTCTTATCGTCGCTCGCGACGGTCGGGCTCAACGTGCTCGCCGCCGCGGGCGGCTATCTCGCCGAACGGCTCGGCTGGACGCCGTTCTTTCTGCTGAGCACGCTGTTCTGCGTGCCGAGCCTGCTGCTTTTGTTGTGGATCATGCGCCGCTCGCCGCAGCCATAGCTGTAGGGCGGATGAGCGAAGCGCTATCCGCCATGCCGACAGCGGCAAGGTTTCGGCGGAAGGCGCTGCGCTTTTCCGCCCTACGTGTCGAATTAACGGGCAACCGGTAGGGCGGATGAGCGAAGCGCTATCCGCCATGCCGGCAGCGGCAAGGTTTCGGCGGAAGGCGCTGCGCTTTTCCGCCCTACAGCTGTCCAGTGCGGTCAGCCGTAGCCGAGCAATTCCATCCGATGGCGTTTGAGCCAGGCGCGCGGGCCTGCGCTGTCCGCGACGAGGCTGGCGACGACGCGCCAGAAACGCGGGCCATGGTTCATCTCGACGAGATGGGCGACCTCGTGTGCGACGACGTAATCGAGCACCGGCTCGGGGGCGAGTACGAGGCGCCAGCTGAACGACAGTGCGCCGGTCGCCGAGCAGCTGCCCCAGCGGCTTTTCGGGTCGCGCACCGCGACCCGCGTCACGCTCTTGCCGAGCCGCGCGGCCAGCACCCGCGCGCGGGCCGCAAGTTCCCGGCCGGCGAGCGCGATCAGATGGTCGCGCACCCGGCGCGGCAGGTGCGTCGGGTCGCCGCATACGCGAATCTCGCCGTCGGCGACGGTCACCGGCGCGCCGCGGCCGGCGACATGGCGGATACGGTGCGGCTGCCCGAGCAGCGGCACGGTGGCGCCGTCGGCAAAGCGGCACGGCGCCGGCATCGCGGCTAGCCGCGCGGCGATCCAGCCGCGATGCCCGGCGACAAAGGCGAGCGCCGTCCGCTCGGAATAACGCGGCGGCAGCACCAGCTCGACCCCGCGCGCCGCCGCGTCGACGCGCAGCGACAGGCGGCGCGCCCGCGGGCTGACGCGGATCGCGACCGGCGCGTCGAGATCGAGGCCGCGGATGCGTGCCGCGAGGCTGTCGGTCGCCGCCATGTCACAAAAGCTTCCGGCCCCGGTCACGATTTGGCAAGCTGCGCTGCGTCAGATGACGCCGGCTGCCAGGGGGGAACAACCGATGAGAATACTGGGGTTCGCGCTCGCGCTGGCAACGGGCGCCGCGGCCGCGCATGCCGATCCGGTCGAGCTGCAGTGGTGGCACGCGATGACCGCGGTCAACGGCGAGCGAATCAACAAGATCGCCGCCGATTTCAACGCCGCGCAGGCGGACTACAAGGTGACGCCGGTGTTCAAGGGTTCCTACGCCGAGGCGATGACCGCGGCAATCGCGGCCTATCGCGCGGGCAACGCGCCCGACATCGTCCAGGTATTCGAGGTTGGAACCGCGACGATGATGGCCGCGAAAGGCGCGATCAAGCCGGTCTATCAGCTGATGGACGAGGCCAAGGAGCCGTTCGACCCGAGCGTCTATCTGCCTGCGGTCACCGGCTATTACAGCACGCCGGAGGGCAAGATGCTGTCCTTCCCGTTCAACAGCTCGACCCCGGTGCTTTACCTCAACAAGGATGCTTTCCAGAAGGCCGGCCTCGATCCGGGCAAACCACCCAAGACGTGGCCCGAGGTGTTCGACGATGCGAAGAAGCTGCGCGCCGCCGGCGTGCCCTGCGGCTTCACCTCGTCGTGGGTCAGCTGGGTGCAGATCGAGAATTTCAGCGCATGGCACAACCTCCCGATCGGCACCAAGGCAAACGGGTTGGGCGGGTTCGACACCGAGCTGGTGTTCAACAACCCGACCGTTACCCGCCACATCGCCAACCTCGCCGAGGCGCAGAAGGACAAGAGCTTCGACTATGGCGGGCGCGAAACGCAGGCCGACGCCAAATTCGTCGCCGGCGATTGCGGCATGACGTTCAATTCCTCGGGCTATTACGGCCTCGTCAAGGCAGGCGCCAAATTCCAATGGGGCGTCACGCAGCTGCCCTACTATCCCGATGTGGCCGGCGCGCCGCAGAATTCGATCATCGGCGGCGCCAGCCTGTGGGTCATGGGCGGCAAGAAGCCCGAACAGTACAAGGGCATCGCCAAGTTCTTCACCTATCTGTCCGGCACCCCGGTGCAGGAATGGTGGCACGAGCAGACCGGCTATTTGCCGATCACCAGGGCCGCCTACGACGCGACCAAAGCAAGCGGGTTCTACGAAAAAAATCCGGGCACCGAGATGGCGATCCTGCAGATGACCGGCAAGCCGCCGACCGAAAATTCGCGCGGCTTGCGCTTTGGCAACATGGTGCAGATCCGCGACGTGATCGCCGAGGATCTCGAAGCCGCGTTTTCGGGCAAGACGGAGGCCAAGGCGGCGCTCGACGACGCGGTGAGCCGTGGCAACGCGCTGCTGCGCCAGTTCCAGAAGAACATCCAGTAGGTTCGTGCGCGGGCGGCCCCTCACGCCTCTTCGGGCTGCGCCCGAAGCCACCCTCTCCCGCGAGCAGGAGGGGGTGTGAGTACGGTCGCCGTTAACCCGTCTCCCGCTTGCGGGAGAGGGTGCCGCGCATGGCGAGGCAGGTGAGCGGTGGAGCGGCGGGTCGTCTTCGCCGGGTGGCTGTTTCCCGCGGTGCTGCTGTTGCCGCAGCTGGCGGTGACGGCGGTGTTCTTTTTCTGGCCGGCCGGCCAGGCGATCGTGCAGTCGGTCCAGGGCGGCGATGCGTTCGGCCTGTCGACCCGGTTTGTCGGCTGGGACAATTTCGCGGCGCTGTTTGCCGACCGCAATTATGTTTTTGCGTTTGGGGTGACCGCCTTTTTCAGCCTCGCGGTGGCGCTGTTGGCGCTGGCGCCGGGCCTCCTGTTCGCGGTGATGGCGGATCGGGTGGTGCGCGGCGCCGCGTTCTACAAGACCGTGCTGCTGCTGCCCTACGCGATCGCGCCGGCGGTGGCCGGGGTGTTGTGGATGTTCCTGTTCAACCCGAGCATCGGCATCGTCGCCTATTGGCTGCGCTGGGCCGGCATCGACTGGAACTACTTCCTCAACGGCAAACAAGCGCTGTGGCTGGTCATCGTCGCCTCGGCCTGGAAGCAGGTCAGCTACAATTTCCTGTTCTTCCTCGCCGGCTTGCAGGCGATCCCGGCCTCGCTGCTCGAAGCCTCGGCAATCGACGGCGCCTCGCCGCGGCGGCGCTTCTGGACGGTGGTCTTCCCGCTGCTCGCGCCGACGACGTTCTTCCTGATCGTCGTCAACATGGTCTACGCGTTTTTCGACACGTTCGGCGTCGTCCACAACGTGACCCAAGGCG
>JAFAWI010000692.1 GCA_019241915.1 Alphaproteobacteria bacterium | reverse complement strand
GTGCGCTCGTGGACCCATCTGGAGCGGCAGCGCGGCGGCTTCGGGTTTCTTGGCGGTCCGGGCGAAAGCCAGCTCGAAATCGACCGGCGCCTGATCGGCGAGCGCATCGCCAAGCTCCGGCGCGAGCTGGAAGACGTCAAGCGCACGCGGGCGCTGCACCGGGAAGCGCGCAGGCGGGTGCCGTACCCGGTCGTGGCGTTGGTCGGCTACACCAACGCCGGCAAATCAACGCTGTTCAACCGGCTGACGCGGTCTGGTGTCAATGCCGCAGACATGCTGTTCGCAACGCTCGACCCGACGATGCGGCGGCTCGATCTGCCGACCGGCAAAAGGATCATCCTGTCCGACACGGTGGGGTTCATTTCCGACCTGCCGACGCATCTTGTGGCCGCATTTCGCGCGACCCTCGAAGAGGTCACCGAGGCCGACGTCGTCGTTCATGTCCGCGACGCGCATCATCCCGACAGCGCCGCGCAGCGCGCCGACGTGCTGGCGGTGCTGCGCGATCTCGGCCTCGGGCAGATGATCGAGGACGGCATCATCGAGGTCCTCAACAAGATCGATCTGCTCGACGAGGAGGCGCGCGATGCCCTCGCCAACCAGTCGCGGCGCAACGACGAGGCGGCGGCGCTGTCGGCGGCGACAGGGGAGGGGTGCGACGCGCTGCTCGCGTTGATCGCCGCCCGGCTCGATCGCGGCAACCATGCCGTGCGCATCGACGTGCCGCTGAGCGACGGCAAGACCTTGGCCTGGATCTATGCGCGCGGCGAGGTGCTCGGCCGCCGCGACGATTCAGAGGCGGCGCATCTCTCGGTACGCCTGTCCGACGCCGATCTCGGCCGCCTCAGACACCGGCGGCGGGTGCATTGAGGTCGCTTGCGGCTGCGGCGAGGGTATGAGTCCACCCGTTGCGCCGGTCGGGCAGAAAACCGAGCGATTCCCAGAAAGGCTCGCTGCCGGCTGCGGCGTTGGTCGTGACGATGCGGCGGGGGCCGGCGATGCCGTCGAGCAGCGCCGCCGCGATCCGGCGCGCGATGCCGGCACGCCGATACGCCGTGAACGCATAAAAGCGGCGCATGCGAAAGCCGCCTGGTACGAGGCGCTCGACCGTCAAGCCGCCGATGGCGGCAAAGGTTGCGCCATAATAAGCGGCGTATAGCGCCTCGCCCGGCCGATCGAATCGAGTCCTACCGGAGGTCCATTCCGCCGCCAGCGTGTCGAGCATCTTGTAACCGCCGGCGCGGGCTTCCGCCTGAAGCAGCGGAAAGTCCGCCGGCAGACTGCCCACGACGCGTTCGAGCCGGATCATTCGTCGCGCTTGACCTCTTGCCATAGCGCCTCCAACGCGTCGAGGTCGCCATCGGCCCCGCTCTCGGCGGCGAGCGCCTCGACGCGGCGAAAGCGGCGCTCGAATTTGGCGGTGGCGCGCCGCAATGCGGTTTCCGGCTCGATATCGAGCTTGCGCGCGAGGTTGGTCGCGGCGAACAGCAGGTCGCCGACCTCGTCCTCCAGCCGCTCGGCCGCGCCGCCAAGCGCGATCTCCGCTTCGAGTTCGGCAATTTCCTCGTGCAGCTTGGCGATGACGCCGCGCGCGTCGGGCCAGTCGAAGCCGATGCGCGCCGCTCGTTTCGAGATCTTCGCCGCGCGCAGCAGCGCCGGGAGGGCGAGCGCCACCCCGTCGAGCACGCTGTCGGCAGCGCCGTGCGCGGCGCGCTCGGCGGCCTTATGCGCCTCCCACGCCTCGTTTTGCGCGGCGACGCTCGCGATCTCGGCGTTGCCGAACACGTGGGGGTGCCGCCGGATCATCTTCTCGGCAATCGCCTCGGCGACATCGGCAAAGGCAAAAAGCCCGGCTTCCTCGGCCATTCTGGCGTGAAAGACGACCTGCAGCAGCAGATCGCCGAGCTCGTCCTTGAGCGCAGACATATCGCCGCGCTCGATGGCGTCGGCGACCTCGTAAGCCTCCTCGATCGTATAGGGCGCAATCGTTGCGAAATCCTGCTCGCGATCCCATGGGCAGCCGCGCTCGGGGTCGCGCAGCCGCGCCATGATGCCGAGCAGCTTATCGATTGGCCGGCTCATCCTAGTCGATCCACAGGCGGTGCTTTTTGTGCCAATCTTCGATCGACAGCTCAGGATAACCGTCGAAGCAGTGGTCCTCGGGGCCGACCTGCGGCTCGACCCAGCCGGCCTTGTCGCGCAGCAGCAGATGCACACTGTGCGGGGGTTTTGGTAGTTCGGTGTCGATCGCCGAGGCGAACGGGTGCATCAGCTCCGGCCAGGCATCGTCGCTGACCCATAGCGGTGTGCCGCAGCGTTTGCAGTAGTGCCGATCGGCCGAGCCCGGTTTGCCGTCGATCGGCGCGTTCCAGACCCCAACCGCGCGCTTGCCGCGCACCGCCAGCGTCGGGGCGACGCCCATGATGTTGATCGCATAACCGCCGCCGCCCGCGCTTTTGCGGCAGATCGAGCAGTAGCAGCGCTGGTAGGGGTAGGGGGTGTGGCTGTCGACGGCGAACGAGATGGCGCCGCAGCGGCAAGAGCCTTCGAGGCGCATCGGCATGATCGGCTCCGTGCTAAAGCTGCTTCTGCGAAAAGAATCGCTTGAACACGGCGGATAATCCAGCGTGCCGAAAACGGTATAGCCGAATTTCGGTTAGGACTCAGGGCCTTGGAACGACCAGGTATCGAGCCGGGCAACGTGGCACCTGCTGGGGCTGCGGCGACGGCATGTTATCCTTCAACGCATGGTGGAAGCCATTGGCCGCGACACGCGGCTACAGATCA
>JAFAWI010000574.1 GCA_019241915.1 Alphaproteobacteria bacterium | reverse complement strand
TCTACCGTGACTTCCCTGACCCGCACCGGGTCACCGGGGAGGAGAAATTCTGAAGAGAGGAGGAACGGCCATGCCGCTGCCGCAAGACATCCGCCCGGTGTTCCAGGACATCCAGGACACGCTGATCCGCTCCGACGCCTCGTGGATTGAGCGCTCGCCGCTCGACAAGGTGAAGGTGCTGTGGATCGGCCGCGAGACCGGCACCTGGGCCTCGCTGCATCACTGGAAGAGAGGGTATGCCGCGCCGCCGCACAAGCATTTGGGCGGCGCGCATGTCTGGATTGTGTCGGGTAAGCTGCAGGTGCGCGACGGCACGCTCAATGCCGGCGATTACGTCTACGAGCCGTCGGGCGTGCTGCACGACGCGACCACGGCGCTCGAAGACACCACCTACCTCTTCATCGCCACCGGCCCGGTGCTGTTCTTCGACGAGAACGGCTTCACGCGCTACACCAACTGGGAGGTGATGGAAAAGCTCCGCGCCTCGGCCGAAGGGCTGGCCAAGGCGGCGGAGTAGACTCGCCCAGGGGTGCGCCCCTTCGAGGCTCGCTCCGCTCGCACCTCAGGATGAGGATCGTTTAGTCCCACAACCACCGTCATCCTGAAGGATACTGGACCTGCGTCCGATGCGATCCTATTGCCTCATCCTGAGTGCGCCGCGTAGCGGCGCTCGAAGGACGCGCCCGGACGGGGCCTACCCGTGCCGCTCGCGGCTGTCGGTCGGGGCTTCGGCCCGTTCGGCCATCCCGTAATCGCGCACGACGGCGGCGATCCGCAGCCGGTAATCGCGGAACAGTTCGCCCCGGCCTTTGGCCTGCGCCGCCCGGTGCGCCTCGACCCGCCGCCATTCGGCGATCGCCGCGTCGTCGCGCCAGAACGATAGCGACAGGATCTTGTCCGGGTCGGTCAGGCTCTGGAACCGCTCGATCGAGATGAACCCGTCCATCGTTTCAAGGGTCGGCCGCAGCGCGGCGGCGATGTCGAGATACTCCTGTCGGCCTTCCTCCTTCGGCCGCACTTCGAAGATGACGGCGTGCATGGTGCCTCCTGCGCAGTTGAGCGAGCATAGCGTTTAAACGCCCGGGCAGGTTACGATGCCGGCCGAAGCGAGGGTCTGGGCGATGGCAGCAAACTATCCGGCGCTGATCGACCGCCTGCGCCAACGACTGGGTCCGACCGGCATCCTGAGCGACCCGGCCGACACCGAGCCCTACTGCGAGGACTGGCGCCGGCTCTATCGCGGCCGCACCGCGGCGGTGCTGCGTCCGGCCGCGACCGCGGAGGTCGCCGAGGTCGTGCGGCTCTGCGCCAAAGCCGGGGCGCCGCTGGTGCCGATGGGCGGCAATACTTCGATGGTCGGCGGCGCCGCGGTCAGCGAGGATGGCGCGCAATTCGTCTTGTCGTTGCAGCGGATGAACCGGGTCCGCGAGATTGATCCGCTCGATATGACGATGGCGATCGAGGCCGGGGTGACCCTGAAGGCGGCACAGTTCGCTGCCGAGGACGCCGATTGCCTCTTGCCGCTGTCGATCAGCTCCGAGGGCTCGGCCCAGATCGGCGGGGTGCTCGCGACCAATGCCGGCGGCAACAACACCGTGCGCTACGGCAACGCGCGCGACCTGGTGCTTGGCCTCGAAGTGGTGCTGCCCGACGGGCAGGTGTGGAACGGTCTGCGACGTCTGCACAAGGACAATACCGGTTATTGCCTGCGCCAGCTGTTTGTCGGCAGCGAGGGCACGCTCGGCATCATCACCGCGGCGGTGCTGAAGCTGTTTCCGCGGCCGCGCGAAGTCGAAGTCGCACTTTGCGCCGTGGCCTCGCCCGAGGCGGCGCTTGCGCTGTTCCAGGCGTGCCGGGAGCACGACCCGGCGGCGATCCAGGCGTTCGAATACATGTCGGGCGCCGGGATGGCGCTGGTCGAGCGCTTCATCCCCGATGCCAAGCCGCCGGTCGCTGCACCGGCGACGGATTACGTGCTGCTCGAATTGGCGACGCCGCGCCGGGGCGCCGGGCTGCGCCCCGCGCTCGAACAGCTGCTGGCAACGGCGATGGAGCGGGGGATCGTCAACGACGCCGTCATCGCCGAGAGCGGCGCGCAGCGCGCCGCCATCTGGAAACTCCGCGAGGAGCATTCCGAAGCGCAAAAGCGTGCCGGCGCCTCGGTCAAGAACGACATCTCGGTGCCCGTCTCGAAGGTCCCCGAGCTGATCCGCCGCGCAACCGACGTCTGCGAGCGGCTGGTGCCGGGCATCCGCTGCGTTCCGTTCGGCCATCTCGGCGACGGCAATATCCACTTCAACCTGGTGCAGCCGGAGGGTGCCGACCCGGCCGCGTTCATGGCGCGCGACCACGAGCTGATGGACGCGGTCAACGAAGTCGTCCGCGACCTCGACGGCAGCTTCTCGGCCGAGCACGGCATTGGCCGGCTCAAACCGTACATGATGCCGGACTGGCGCGGCGGCGCCGAGCTCGACCTGATGCGCCGCATCAAGGCGGCGCTCGACCCCGGCGGGCTGCTCAATCCGGGCAAGCTGCTGCCGTAGCGGCGGGGGGCCAATGCAATGACGACAGCCGAAGCACCGCGCCCGGCGCCGGCTCCGCCTCCAGCGCCGGCACCACCGGGGCCCGCAGCGCGGCCCGCCGCCGGTGGCCGGACGATCGGCATCGTCGTGCGTATCGTGGTGATTGCCGTCGCGCTCGCGGTGGTCGTGCTGTTCGCGACGCGCTGGGACCGCTGGGTCGGCGGCGCGACGCGCCAAAGCACCGACGACGCCTATGTCCGTGGCGACGTCACACCGCTCAGCGCTCAGGTCGACGGCTACGTCAAGCACGTCTCGGTCGGCGATTTCCAACGCGTCAAGGCCGGCGATTTACTGGTCGAGATCGAGGACAGCGACTACCAGGCCAAGGCGGCCCAGGCCGAGGCCGACCTGCTCGGCGCGCAGGCCGCGATCGACAACATCAAGGCGCGCAAGGAAGCCCAGCACGCGCTGATCGAACAGGCGCAAAGCGCCATAACCGGCGCCCAGGCCGATGTCGAACGCGCCCGCCTCGAAGCCGACCGGCAGCGCAAGCTGCTTGCCACCACCTTCGGCACCGAGCAAAGGGTCGAGCAGACTGCGGCCGACGCCAAACGGCTGACGGCCTCGCTCGCCAGCAGCGAGGCGGCACTCGATGGGCAGCGGCGGCAGCTCGCGGTGCTCGACACGCAGGAAGCGCAATTGCGCGCCGAAGCCAAGGCCAAGCAGGCGGCGCTCGCTCTGGCCAAAATCAACCTCGGCTACACCCGCATCGTCGCGCCGGTCGCCGGCATGGTCAGC
>JAFAWI010000394.1 GCA_019241915.1 Alphaproteobacteria bacterium | reverse complement strand
CGTCAACAATTCGCCGGCGGCGGTGCTGTGCATCGAGCCGCCGAGCGAGCACGCCGACGTCAAGGCGATCGTCGCCCAGGTGCTGGCCTCGGGCCGCGCCTGGATCTCCACGGCGACGTTTGAGGGGCGAGCGGTGATTCGCGCCTGCATCACCCATGGCAAGAGCGGCGTAAGCGATATCGAGGCGCTGGTCACGGCGCTCGAGGCGGCGGCATGACGGTGGGCGAAGCGCCGCGGCGGACGTTTCTGGCGCGGTGTCGCCAAGGCTTGGCCATCGGCGCCGTTTCGCGGTTTGTTAACCGCCCGCACCGCACTACTTAACCCAATGTCACCACTGCGGAGTTGCCAATGTCGGTCGGAACGGAAATCAGAACCTTGTTTGCCGAGGTGGCGAAGGAGCAGAACAAGACCCTGGCGCCGCTGACCGACGAACTCGGCCTGCTCGAAACCGGGCTCGATTCGCTGTGCTTCGCGATCATCGTTGCGCGGCTTGAGGACCGCTTTGGTCTCGACCCGTTCAGCGCCGACGACGAGATCGATTTTCCGGTAACGGTCGGCGACTTCATCAGGCTTTACGAGAATGCCGCAGCACCCCCTGCTGCGGCATGAAATGCGTTCTCTGTGGCAGGCGGTAAACGCGGCCGGGCGGCTGCCCGAACGCTGGCTGGCCGAGCCCGGCGCCCGGGTGAGTCTCGCGGCGCTGGCGCGCGGCTCCACGCTCGGACAGCGCCTGCCTGAATTGCGCGGGCGCTCGGTGCTGCTGGCGACGCGTGACCAGCTGCCGGCGGCGCTGGCGCTGATCGAGCTCGACGGCATCGCGCGGCGGATCGTGCTGTGCCCACCCGATGTCGCCGCCGCGCATCTGCCGGGGGTGATCGAAACAGCGGCGGCCGAGGCCGTGGTCGGCGACCGCACCGCCGCAGAGCACGCCGCTGGTCAGCCGTTCATCGCCGCAGGACCGGCGGTATCGCCCGGCGCGGTCAACCGCGCCGGCGGCATCGAGACCGAATGGGTGCTGCTGACCTCGGGCACGACCGGTGTGCCGAAGCTTGTCGTGCACACGCTGGCGTCGCTGACCGGGGCGATGCCGCCCGGCACCGCACTTGGCCACGAAGCGGTATGGAGCACGTTCTACGACATGCGCCGCTACGGCGGCTTGCAGATCTTCCTGCGGGCGATGATGGGCGGCGGCTCGATGGTGCTGTCGAGCGCGCTGGAGCCGCCCGGCGAATTTCTCGTCCGCGCCGGCGCCCATCGCGTAACGCACATCTCCGGCACGCCGTCGCACTGGCGCCGCGCGCTGATGAGCGGGGCCGCGGCCAAGATGGCGCCGCGCTATGTGCGCATGTCGGGCGAGATTGCCGACCAGGCCATCATCGACCATTTGCGCGCGGCGTTTCCCGCAGCCGATGTCGCGCACGCCTTTGCCTCGACCGAGGCAGGCGTCGCGTTCGATGTCGGCGACGGGCTGGCTGGGTTTCCGGCGAGCTATCTCGGACAGCGCGGCGACGTGGAGATGACCGTCGCCGGCAGCTCGCTGCGCATCAGGTCGAACCGCAACGCGCTCGGTTATCTCGGCGCCGATGCCGCCCCGTTGTTCGACGGTGATGGTTTTGTCGATACCGGCGACGAGGTCGAACTGCGCGACGGACGCTATTACTTTGTCGGGCGGCGCGGCGGGGTGATCAATATCGGCGGGCAGAAGGTGCATCCCGAGGAGATCGAGGCGGTGATCAACCGCCATCCAGGCGTTCGCATGTCGCTGGTCAAGGCGCGCAAAAACCCGATCACCGGCGCGATTGTCGTGGCCGAAGTGGTCGCGGCGGCGGGGCGGGGCGACCCCGAAGCGCTGAAGCAGGAAATCCTCGACGCGTGCAGGGCGGCGCTGGCGCGGCACAAGGTGCCGGCGACGATCCGGCTGGTGCCGGCGATCGATGTCGCCGCTTCGGGCAAGATCGCGCGCAACGACGGCTGAGACGCGGGGATGGCTGAGGCGCGGGGCAATGTCATCGTCACCGGCGGCAGCCGGGGGCTCGGCTTTGCCATCGCGAAGCGGCTGCGCGACGCCGGCTATACCGCGATCGTCGTCGCGCGCAGCAACAGCGACGAACTGGCGGCGGACCGCGGCGCACCGCCACTGCGCTTCTGGCGCGGCGATCTCGAAGCGATCGACGCGATCCCCGAACTCGTGCGGGCGATCCGCAAGGCGGCGGGGCCGATCTACGGGCTCGTCAACAATGCCGGAATCGGCACCAGCGGTGTGCTCGCGACGATGCGTGTCGCCGATATCGAACGGATGGTGCGGCTCAACACCGTGGCGCCGATGGTGCTGACCCGCCAGGTGGTGCGCGCGATGATGGCCGACGGGGTCAAGGACAAAGGCGGCGGCCGCATCGTCAACATTTCGTCGATCGTCAGCGCCACCGGGTTCAGCGGGCTGTCGGTCTATGGTGCGACCAAGGCGTCGCTGGTGGGTTTCACCAAATCGCTGGCGCGCGAGCTGGGGCCGCTCGGCATCACTGTCAACGCGGTGGCGCCGGGGTTTGTCGACACGCGGATGACCGACGGGCTCGAGGGCGCGCACCGCGCGCAGATCGTGCGCCGCAGCCCGCTGGCGCGCCTTGCCGAGCCCGCCGACGTCGCCGAGACAGTCGCGTTTTTGATGAGCGAGGCCGCGCGCAACATTACCGGCACCGTGGTGACGGTCGATGCCGGCAGCACCGCTTAGATCAAGCTACAGCCGCATGGC
>JAFAWI010000200.1 GCA_019241915.1 Alphaproteobacteria bacterium | reverse complement strand
TGGTGGCACGACTGGCAGTCGAACATCGAGAACTCGGGCCACAGCCCCTTTGGCGCATATCGCGGGTCGAGCACCTGGTTCATCCGCCGCACCAGCGAAATCGCTTGCCCGACCGCCCAGACCTGGACGTCGGTGACGCGCCCCTTGCGCTGGATGTAGCCGGCATCGACGACAAAATGGGCCGGCTGGATCGCGGTAAACGTATCCAGCTCGAATGCCAGGCGCGGGTGGCCGGCGCCGTAGATGCGGTGGTCGAGAAAGTGCTGAGCATCGCCGAGGTGGCATTGCAGGCAGCGCTCGGCGCGGGCCACCGGCTGGTCGGTCGGATAGAGCCCGGCGGCGATATTCTGGGCGTGCGAGGCGCCGGAAATGTGGCTGCCCAGCCAACGCGACGCGCCGCCGTGACAGGCTTCGCAACCGACCCCGTCGGACAGCTGAAACTGGCGGCCGCGCTGGTCCGGCGCGACGTCGTCGGCATGGCAGTCGAGACACATCTTCTGGTTGGCCGCATCGGGCAGACCGAGCGCCTTGGCCATGCGGATCGCGCGGTCCTGCAACAGCACGTTGTAGGCGTTGCGGTGCTTATCGCGCGTCGACCAGACCAGGTATTCATTGCCGAGAACCGGCGAATTGCGCGGCCGTTCGGCCGCGCCGTGGCAACTGCTGCCGCTGCATGTCGCCACGCCGAGATGAACCCCCATCGGCAGTTGTCCCGGCGGCGGGGCGTGCGGCGGCGTCTGCGCCGGCGCGGGCAGGGCCGCGAGCAGGCACAACGCAGTGGCGAGCACAAAGCGCTTCATCGGCCAGCTCCGATGGCATTGCCCGGTTGCAGATCGCCGTCGAGCATGGCGTAGGGTGTTGCGTTGACGCCGCCGATACGCGGGCCCCAGATGTGGATGTCGGTGCAGATTTGGGTCGCTCCCTTGAGCGGCAGGTCGATGCACAGCACGGATCCCGCCAGGCTCCAGCTCAGCGCGGCCGGGGGCGTGTAGGAATCCCGCGCCGCGTCCCACAGGCGCACCAACGCATGCCCGCCGGGCGCCAGATAGGCCTGCAGCATGATCCGCGACAACGCGCCGCCGCCCGGCATGCCCGGCCGGCGCGGCATGAACGCCACCGCGCTCAGCGTCTTGCCGACGAGCTGGCCCGCCGTCACGTCCGGCGGCTCGATTGCGCCGGCCGGTCCCCCCGCGCCGAACGCCGACAGGACGCCCAGAACCCCCAGAACCCCCAAGGTTCGCTTCATGGTTTCATCCCAGCGCCCGTTGACTCCCCCTGTGCCGTGGATGATCCTAACGAGAAGACGTACGTCAAGTCCACCTAACCCCCGGGGGATTTCCACGTTCGAGTGTCGTTTTCTCGGCATGAGCCGGCTTCTTCGGCCGTGCGGGGAGCAAAAGCGCCTGCGCGCGATCCGGCAAGGTTGGCGTTGGCTGCTGGTTTTATCCGCCGCCGCTCTTGCCGCCTGTACCGATTCCTCGTGGTTGCCCAGTAAATCCGCGCCCGACGCCGCGGAGCCGCTGGCGCTCGCGAGCAACGCGCCGATCCTGCTGCCGTCGGCGCCGCCCCCGGGGCGCGAGGTCGCGACCCTGCCGGCGAGCCGCCTCGGCGCGGGGTCGATCCAGCCGATCGTCGTGCATGGCGACGAATCGCGCCGTTCCGCCACCGTCGCCGTCGATGCCGCAAAGGGCGAAAACAGTGCGTCGGATGTAACCCTCAATTTCTCCGGCGCCGACATCCGCGATGTCATCAACGCCGTATTGGGGGAAACGCTCAAGTTGAATTACGTGATCGATCCGGAGGTGCAGGGACCGGTCACCTTCAATGTCAGCCGGCCGATCTCCCGCGACGAGGTGCTCTCGACGCTCGAAGCGGTGCTCAACAGCCGCGGCGCGACGATGGTGCAGTCGGACGGGGTCATCCGGGTCATGGCGATGCGCGGCAAGGACGGCAAATACGTCGCTGCGCCGCCGCTCGGCAAGGGGCCTGCGGCGCAGGCGCTCGGGCAGCGCACCGAGATTTTCCCGCTGCGCTACGTCAGCGCCGCGGACATGCAGCATCTGCTGGAAAAGGTGCTGCCGGCGGGGCAGCCGATCGCCGCCGACGACAAGCACCATCTCGTCCTGATCCAGGGCACGCCGAGCGAGCTGACCCTCGCCGAGGACACCGTCAGGGTGTTCGACATCGACCAGCTGTCGGGCACCTCGATGGCGCTGGTGCCGCTGCGCAACGCGGATCCCGCGGCCATGGTCGAGGAGCTGCGCAACATCTTCTTGGCGACCCGCAAGGAGGCCGACGCGGACTCGATCCGCTTTATGGCGATCGCGCGGCTCAACGCGATCATGGTGATCACCCGCTCGGGCCGCTACCTCGACGAGGCGCGCAGCTGGATCGCGCGGCTCGACCGCGTGCAGGACCTCAACGAGCGCCGGGTCTACGTCTACAACCTGCAATACGCCAAGGCGGTGCAAATCGGCGAAAAGCTGCAAGGCCTGTTGACCAACCTCGACATCAAGTTCAAGGCGCCCGCGGCGCCGGCCTCGGAGGGTCTGGCCCCGACCGCGCCGGGCTTCGAGGGTCCCGCCAAGGCCGAGGCGGCAAAAGTGGCGGCGCCGGAGCCGCTGCCGCAGGGCGCGGTGCCGCCCGCGCCGGCCGCGGCCGGCGTGCAGGCCGCGGCGGCAAAGGAAACCGGCGTGCGTATCGAGGCCGACGAAGCGCACAATTCGCTGCTGATCTCGGCCAATGCCCGCGATTACGAGCTGATCCGCCAGGTGCTGGCGGGGATCGACGTGCCGCCGCTCCAGGTGCTGATCGAGGTCACCGTCGCCGAGGTCGTGCTCAACGACAACCTCAACTATGGCGTCGAGTTCTACATAAACTCGGGCAAATTCAGCAACCTGCTGACAAACAGCAACGTCGTCACCAATGCCATCGCGCCGATCGTGCCGGGGTTCAACCTGTCGTGGGTTGCCGGCAATTTTGCCCCCAAGGTGATCCTCGACGCGCTGTCGCAGATCACCCAGACCAAGGTGATCTCGACGCCGCGTCTGCTGGTGCTGAGCAACGAAACCGCGCGGCTGCAGGTCGGCGACGTCGTGCCGATCATCACCCAATCGGCGACCAGCACCGTCACCAACAATCCCTCGATCGTCAACAACGTCACCTACAAGGAGACGGGCGTCGTGCTCGAGGTGACGCCGCGGGTCAATGCCGGGGGATACGTCCAGATGGACGTCAACCAGTCGGTCAGCAGCGTCGTCAACACCACAACCTCGACCATCGACTCGCCCACCTTTCAGCAGCGTCGGCTGACCAGCACGGTTAGCGTCAAGACCGGCCAGACGATCCTGCTCGGCGGGCTTATCCAGCAGACCGACAGCCGCAATTCCTCGGGCATCCCGATCCTGCACGATCTGCCCGGGATCGGCCCGATCTTCGGCAGCCACACCAACGGCGCCGGCCGCACCGAGCTGATCATGCTGATGACCCCGCACGTCATTTCGAACGATGCCGATTCGCGGGGGCTGACCGCCAAGATCGAGGACCAATTTCGCACCGTGCTCGACAACCGGACGCTGGCTGCACCGCGGGTGCCGACCCGCTGACCAGAACCAGCCCGTGCGGGTCTGCGTATGTGCAGACATCGAAGGGAGGCAGGGATGGCACATTGGCGCGCAGCGCTTGCGGCGGCAGGCTTCGCCCTGCCGGCGGCGATCGTGGTCGTAACCGCCCCGGCGCGGGCCGAGCAGCAGATCGGCGCCGCGACGGCGGTGGTCAACAGCGTCACCGGCACCCTCGCGACGACGCGGCAGCGCGCGGCGCTGCGCGCCGGCATCGACGTTTTCCAGAACGAGACGATCGATACCGCCGACAACAGCGCCTCGCGCGTGGTCTTTCAGGACCGCACCGATCTGTCGATCGGCCCCTCCTCGCAAGTGGTCCTCGATCGTTTTGTGTTCGACCCCAATCCGAGCGCATCGGCGGTCTCGGTCTCGGTCTTGAAGGGGGTCGCGCGGTTCTCCACCGGGGTTCTGCCCAAGCCCGATTATTCGCTGCGCACCCCGTCATGCGGCATCGGCGTGCGCGGCACGGTGCTGACGATCCTGGTCTCCGAGGCCAGAGCCTCGACCGTTTCGGTTCAGGAGGGTAGCGCGGATGTCGCGGCGCAAGGCGTAACCGTGACGGTGAACGCCGGGCAGACCACCTTTGTCGCTTTCGGGCAGCCGCCGACGCCGCCGACGCCGACCCCGGCCACCCCGCCCGCGCCGGCCCTGCAGATGGACGCCCTGCTGCGGACGGCGCCGCCGGCGCCACCCCCGACGCAGCCGCCGGGCGGCCAGGGCGGCGCCGCGCCCACCGGCTATCCGCCGGCTGGCGGCGATAACCCGCCCCCGGGGGGCCCGTACGGCGGCGGCCCCGGCTATGGCGATCCGAACTACGTCGGCCCGAGCTATGGCGGCCCGAGCTATGGCGGCCCGAGCTATGGCGGCCCCAGTTATGGCGGCCCGAGCTATGGCGGGCCCAGCTATGGCGGCGGCCTTGGCGGCTTCGGCTTTGGTTTCGGCTTCGGCGGCAACCACGGCGGGTATGGCGGAAACCGCGGCGGGTATAGCGGCGGCCACGACCGCTAGGATCAAGCCCTCGAAGGGAGCTACCGCGCCGCTGCCGGCGCCGGCAGCGGGATCACCAGATTGGCGCTGCCGCCCGACCCGGCCTGAACCTGCGGCACCTGGCCGTTCCACTGCAACGCCGCTTTGGCCTGCAGATAGGCGACGTATTTTTCGGCCGAGCCGAATGGCGCGATCTGCGCGGCGAGGTTGGCCTGCAGACCTTCGCCTTCGAGCACCAGCCGGTCCTTGTTGGCTTGCGCGTTGAGCCGGGTCGATTCGGCTTGGCCGCGCGCGTTCTCGACCGCCGCATCGGCCTGGCCCTTGGCGGTGGCGGCGACCTGCTGCGCCTGAAATTGCTTGGTGCGCAGCTCGTTCTCGGCGGCGATCGCGGCATTTTTCGCCATCGTCGCCTCGTCGATCGAGCGCATGAAATTGGCGGACGGGGTGATCGCCGCGATTTGCAGGCTGTGCGCGGTAATGCCGAACAGGCTCTCGACCGCCAGCGTCACATTCTTCTCGATCTGCTCCTGGATCGGCTCGCGGTTGGCGTTGACGCCAACCATGTTTTGCGCCGCAAAGATGCGCGCGGTGCGGTCCTTGACGACCGGGATCACCTGATCGTCGATATCGATGTTGCCGGGCCGCCCGACCTCGTACATCACGTGGTAGAACTGCTCGCGCGCGATCGTGAAGTTGAAGTTTTCTTCGATCGTCACCTTCTGGTTGTCGACGGTCAGCACGTCGAACGCCGGCACGTGCAGCGTTTGCAGCGTCACCCGCATTTTGTCGGCGGTGTCGATCAACGGAAGCTTGAAGTGCAACCCCGGACTGAGCGGGTCGGTGCGCGGGTAAACCACCGTGCCAAAGCGGCGGACATTGGCAAGCTCGGTCTGATCGACACGGAATACCGACCCGTCGAGCAGGATCAGCGCCAGCGCGATGACGATAGCGACAACAACGCGCCGCGGGGTGAGAAGGCCGCGCATCGAGGCAAGGCGGGGATCGTGTTCGGTCACGTTCGCTCTCTGCTGTCCCTTGCTGCGCGGGCGGCGACGATAAGCGGCGCCAGCACTGGCGCAACGATCATCGGTCGGCATTCTTACGGAATCGTTTGCGAACCGGTCATGTCGATCGCGCCTCGACCGCCAACCGCTTGCCGCTGTTGAGCAATTGGCCGCAATGGCGGCGGCGGGTCGGTCACGTCGAGCGGCGAAGTCCGCCGACGATTCGCCAGCCCAGCAAGCGAGGCGGCATAAGGTCCGGCACCCCAGCACAAACCGCCGTCGGGAGGTGCAATACCTGAAGGTCTGTTTGTTTGCGGAGAAGTGCGCCTTATTTCGGCGAGACCACCATCGTCATCTGGCGGCCTTCCATGCGCGGGAACTGCTCGACCTTGGCGATCTCGTCGAGGTCGTCCTTGACCCGCATCAATACGTTCATGCCGATTTCCTGGTGCGCCAGCTCGCGCCCGCGGAACCGCATCGTCACTTTGACCTTGTCGCCCTCGCCGATGAATTTCTGCATCGAGCGCATCTTGACGTCGTAGTCGTGATCGTCGATCGACGGGCGGAATTTGATCTCTTTGACCTCGATGACCTTCTGCTTTTTCTTTGCCTCGTTCTTTTTCTTTTGTTCTTCGTATTTGTATTTGCCGAAATCGAGGATTTTGCAGACCGGCGGATCGGCGTTCGGGGCGATCTCAACCAGATCGAGGCCGGCATCGACGGCCATTTCGAGCGCTTCGTTGCGCAGCACGACCCCGACCATCTCGCCGCGCTCATCGACCAGGCGGACCCGCGGCACCATGATCTCTTCGTTGATGCGCGGCCCGTCGCGGGTGGGGGTGAAGTTCAAGGGGGGTCTGGCTATTTACGTTCTCCTTCGGTTGCTTGCCGCGCTCATGAATTCGCTGATGGAACGGCGGCCTCTATTTTCAGAGTATCAATCGCCTCCGCGAGCGCAAGCGCTTGTTGCGCATTGCCGCCGAGGCGGCGCAGCGCCACGGTGCGGCTCTCCACCTCGCGCTTGCCGACGACCAGCATCAGCGGAATGCGCGCCAGCGAGTGCTCGCGCACCTTGTAGTTGATCGTGTCGTTGCCGCTGTCGACGACCGCACGCAGTCCAGCGCCGGCGCAGACCTCGGCCACTTCCGCGGCATAGGGGCCAGCTTCCTCCGTGATCGTCGCCACCACCGCCTGCACCGGCGCCAGCCACAGCGGAAAACGGCCCGCGTAGTGCTCGATGAGGATGCCGATAAACCGCTCCATCGACCCGAGGATCGCGCGGTGCAGCATCACCGGAACATGGCGTCCGCCATCCTCGCCGACATAGGTCGCACCGAGCCGCTCCGGCATGTTGAAATCGAGCTGCAAGGTGCCGCATTGCCAGTCGCGACCGAGCGCATCGCGCAGATGGAATTCGAGCTTTGGCCCGTAGAACGCACCCTCGCCCGGCGCCAAGGTATAGTCGAGCCCCGCCGCCTTGACCGCATTCTGCAGGCTTTGCTCGGCATGCGCCCAGATCGCGTCGCTGCCGATGCTCTGCTCGGGCCGCGTCGCGAATTTGATGCCGACGTCCGCAAACCCGAAATCCTTGTAGATGCCGAGCAGCAGCCGGCAGAACGCGATCGACTCCTCGGTGATCTGCTGTTCGGTGCAGAAGATGTGCGCGTCGTCCTGGGTGAAGCCGCGCACGCGCATGATGCCGTGCAGCGCGCCCGACGGCTCGTTGCGGTGACACGACCCGAACTCGGCGAGACGCATCGGCAGTTCGCGATAGCTTCGCAGCCGGTTGCCGAAGATCAGGACGTGGCCGGGGCAGTTCATCGGCTTGACCGCCAGCACCCGATCGTCGCGGCTCTGGGCGATAAACATGTTGTCGCGGAAATTGTCCCAGTGCCCGGTGGCTTCCCACAACGAGCGGTCGAGCAGCTGCGGCCCCTTGACCTCCTGATAGCCGGCGCGGTCGAGCCGGGCGCGCATATAGGCCTCGACCGTGCGGAACAGGGTCCAGCCCTTGGGGTGCCAGAAGATGCTGCCGACCGCTTCCTCGCCGAGGTGAAACAGGTCGAGCTGCGGGCCGATCTTGCGGTGGTCGCGCCGCTCGGCCTCCTCCAGCCGGAACAGATACTGGTCGAGTTCCTTCTGCGTCGCCCAGGCGGTGCCGTGGATGCGCTGGAGCTGCGCGTTCTTGGCATCGCCGCGCCAATAGGCGCCGGCGACGCTCATCAGCTTGAACGCCTGGCCGAGCCGCCCGGTCGACGGCAGATGCGGGCCGGCGCAGAGATCGACGAAATCGCCTTGGCGGTAGAGGCTGATCGCCTCGTCTGCCGGGATCTCCTTGATCCACTCGGCCTTGTACGTTTCGCCGATGCTCTCGAAGAAGGCGGCCGCCTTGTCGCGCTCCCACTCCTCGCGCGCGATCGGTTCGTCGCGCCCGACGATCTCGCGCATCCGCCCCTCGATCCTTTCGAGATCCTCGGGGGTGAACGGCGTCGCGCGCGCGAAGTCGTAGTAGAAGCCGGTTTCGGTCGCCGGGCCGAAAGTCACCTGCGTCTCGGGATAGAGTTCCTTGACCGCCTCGGCCATCACATGCGCCGCGTCATGGCGCAGGATCTCCAGCCCCTCGGGCTGGTTGAGCGTGACGACCGCTGTCGCGGCGTCGCGGTCGATCACGGTCGCGAGGTCGCGCGGCCGCCCGTCGAGCTTTATCGCGACCGCGGCCTTGGCGAGGCCGGGGCCGATTGCCGCGGCCAGCTCGGCGCCGGTGAGCGGCGCCGCAAAGCGCCGTTCGCTGCCGTCCGGCAGCGTCACGACAACGGGTTTGGGGCGAGCCGGATTTGCCGGCTCGTGCAAATCCGGTTTTGCCGATTCAGACATCGCTGCGCTCCGTCAAACA